>JBDTXE010000122.1:0-6513 GCA_040006335.1 Verrucomicrobiota bacterium
TCATGTCGCTTATCGGAACCGTCGAAAGTTTGTGGCGTTATCCGGTGAAAAGCATGCGCGGCGAAGAGCTGGACGAAATCTTTGCCGGGTTCGCCGGTGTTTACGGTGACCGCGTCTTTGCTTTCACCAATTCGGCCAGCGCGGGCTTTCCCTTTTTCACCGGGCGCGATAAACGCGAGATGATTCGTTACCGGCCGCGCTTCCGTCACCCGGACAAAGCGGCGGCTCCGATCAACCTGACGGAAGCTGAGAAGCTGGGTTCGGGCGTCACTCCACTTTATGCCTCGCCTAACGACTTCATGCTCGAGGTGGAGTTGCCGTCAGGAGAGTGCATGGCGATCGACGATCCGGAGTTGGTAGGAATCTTATGCGACGGAGTTGAAGGCAAGCATGAACTCAAACTCCTGCGCTCGGAGCGCGCGCTGACCGATTGCCGGCCCGTCTCCATTTTTTCCTTACAAACCGCACGCAGGCTGAGCGAAGAGACCGGCCTCGCTCTCGATCAACGACGGTTCCGCGCGAATATTTATCTCGACCTTATTTCCGCCGAAGGTTTCGCCGAGGACGAATTCGTCGGCCGTTCGCTGCGCCTGGGATCGAAAGTCGTCGTCTCGATTTTGCAGCGCGACGGGCGCTGCATGATGATTACGCTCGATCCCGAGACCGCGGAGAAATCACCCGCGGTTTTAAAGCAAGTCGCTCAAGCCCACGAAGGCATGGCCGGAGTTTACGGCGCTGTGCTGGTGGAAGGCCTGGTGCGCAAAGGCGATCCTGTCGAGTTGCTGGATTAACACCAAGCTCTCAGCTCGCCGATCATTCATCAGCTCGGGTCGACGCCGATTTGATGTCGACCACCGGGGTTCCGTCGAAGGCTTCAATCGGCCCGATCTTCACGCGCGTGCCTTCGATCGCACGCACCGTCACCGGATGCAGGCCGAGCGGATTCGGTCGCGCCGGTGAGCGCGTGTAGAAAACGCCGGTGAGCGGGCGGCTCTCGTCGTTGCGTGGATGTCCTCTCAAGACGTCGCGCCTCGCCTCATGAAACCACGTGATCACGATCAGTTCGTGACCCACTTCAGTTCCCAGCAATGCCTCCGCAAATCGCGGCTCGATTTCCAGCCACGCGTCGGGCGCACCTTCCGGTCCCTGCCGCGGCGCGTCGGCGCGGCCCTTCACGGTCGATCGAATAAAGCCCACCGGCTCGAGAGTGTAAGAGTCCATTCAGGCAAAGTTGTTCACACATCCTGCGACGCAACTCTGGTGATGAAAGTCACGCCATCGCGAAACGCGAGTTCGTCGATTGTCCATCAGGCGCGCGGCAGCCCGCCGTGAGTTGCCGTTAGCGATGTCTCTGAAAAGAGGTTCTCCGTGGCCGATTGTTCGCCGAGGTCGAACTCCGAACGCGTCTTCCCTGCCTTGCTTCACCGCTGCCGCGTGTGGTGTTCCCGGGCAGGCGCGGCTCGATTTTCTGCGGGCGGCCTTCTCCCCTGCCCCGCGCTTCGCGCGGCGGAGCCTCGGCCTTGTAATCAAAACCGTCCGCTTTCTTGCGCACGATCCCGCGACCGATGAAACGCTCGAGTGATCGCAACGCCGCGTGATCTTCCGGAGTGATGAAACTGATCGCGTCCCCGACCGCATGTGCGCGACCGGTGCGGCCGATGCGATGGACGTAATCCTCCGAGTGCATCGGGAAGTCGTAGTTCACCACGTGCGAGATATCATCGACGTCGATGCCGCGCGCGGCGATGTCGGTGGCGACGAGCACACGAACCGTTCCCGATTTGAAGTCCTTCAACGCACGCAACCGCTGATTCTGCGAGCGATTCGAATGAATCGTGCCCGTCTTGATTCCCTCGGCCTCGAGTCGACGCGCGATTCGATCCGCGCCGTGTTTCGTGCGGGTGAACACGAGCACCGTGTCGAACTGGGGATCGGCGAGCAAGTGCAGGAGCAAGGCCGGCTTTAGATGCGGACTTACTTCAAAAACGAATTGAGTAACGGTCTCGGCCGGATTCGCGCGGCGCCCGATCTCGATTATCCGCGGCGATCTCTGAAACTCGTGCGTCAGCTTCTCGATCTCACGGGAGAGCGTGGCCGAGAACATCAGCGTCTGCCGATTCCGCGGAAGTGCTTTCACGATTTGCCGGATCGGCGGCAGGAAGCCCATGTCGAGCATGCGATCCGCCTCATCGAGGACGAGGAATTCAATTCCGCCGAAGTTCGTCTGTCGTTGCCCCATCAGATCGATCAGCCGGCCCGGCGTCGCGACCACGAGATCGACCCCGGCACGCAAGGCTTCGATCTGGGGGCGCTCGCTCACGCCGCCGAAAATGGTGGCCATCCGCAACGGAAGATGACGGGCGTAGGCGCGGATATTCTCCTCGATTTGCACCACCAGTTCCCGCGTCGGCGCGAGCACGAGCGCACGCATGCCGCGCCTTGGCTCATTCCCCGCGACAAGCCTGGTCAGAATTGGCCACACGAAGGCTGCGGTCTTTCCTGTCCCTGTCTGCGCAATGCCAATGACATCGTGTCCGGCCAGCACTTCGGGGATCGCAGCCAGCTGAATCGGGGTGGGCTCGGTGTAACCAGCCTCCTGGATGGCTTTGAGAATTTCGGGGGCTAGGTGCAATGGGCGGAACGGCATAACGACGCCACAGTCGCCTGTTGTGGCCCCATTCCCACCTCAATCTCGACCGCAATTTCCGTTTCGTCCGGAAAGGCTCAAGTTTTCGTTTGCTCATCGCGGGGAGCTGGGACACCAATCATCGTGGCGAAAAAACTCTCCGGCCGCTGCGCCTGCGGATCAATCCGCTATCAACTTCTCGCCCGGCCAATGTTCGTTAATTGCTGCCATTGCGATGATTGCCAGCGCCTGACCGGCAGCGCTTTCGTGATCAACGCGGTCATCGAAACCAAAGCGATCAAGCTGCTTCGGGGCAAGCCGCAGGCCGTCCCAGTCCCGCGTGAGGACGGGCCCCACGACATCTATCGCTGCGGCAAATGTCAGACCGCCGTGTGGAGCGACTACGGCCATCGACCGTATGTCCGCTTCATCCGTGTCGGCACGCTCGACCAGCCCCATCGCGTAAAGCCCGACGCGCACATTTTCACTCGATGGAAAGTGAAGTGGCTCAAGCTGCCACCGGGAACGCCCTCGTTCCGCGAATACTACGACCGGGACGAGCTCTGGCCCAAAGCCAGTGTGAAACGCCTGAACGGTGCACTCGAGCAGGCGAAGACTTGACCGTAATGAGCGAGAGAATTGATCTGACGCCTGCTCGCTGGATCAGACCAGCCTGCCAAACACGTCCTTCATCCTCGAATCTAGCTCGGAGAGCCGGAACGGCTTTCGGATCACGGTCGCGTTCACTCGTTTGAAGAAAAACTCGATCGTGGGATTGTTTTGGTGCCCGGTAAAAAAGATGAACCGCTGCGCCGTCGCCGGCCGCACCCGCGTTACCGCCCAGTAAAACATCTCGCCTCCGCTCCGCGGCATCAACATGTCGCAAACGATGAGATCGAAGGCTGCCTTCTTGATCTCGTGCAGACCCTCCACCCCGCTCGGGACCGAAATGACATCAAAACCGCGGAAGGTCAGGTGATCGCGCAGAACCGCTCGGAAATCATCTCGATCTTCCAGCAGCAAAACCCTTTGGGGCGGTCGGGGCGCGGCGCCCGGAAGACCAGTCAGCGGAGGAGCGTCAATCGTGAGAGTGACGACCTTCGTTCGATCGACATAAGAAAGGTCCGGTGGCCGCCGCATAACCATGTCCACTGAGCAGAAGAGGTGCCCCGGTCGTGATTAGTCAGCGTAGCTGAGCAATTTTGCGCGAAAGCGGTTCACGCCTGACTGGCGGAGAAAACAAAGCGATACCGGCGTGATTGAACTAATCGCGGGTACTCAGCGGAGTCGTGGAGCGACCCCGGGGCAATCGCGGTCGCCCGGGCGAAAAACTGCAGAGCAACGAAGGGTTGAGCTATTCTTTTAAGAACTTCACCAGGGCATCCATCGTCTCTTTCGGCTTCTCTTCCATGATCCAGTGACCCGCGTCGGGCAGCACGATGACGCTTGGATTGGTCGCGACCAGCTTCGCTTGTTCCCCCAGGGCTGCGCCGTTACCACTCTCGCCGCCGAGCGCCAGCACCGGGATCGTGAGCTTGGTTTGCGAGAGCTGGGCAAAATCCTTCGCTAGATCAGGCCACGACGCGAAGTAAGTCCAGGCTGCGCGCATCCGACCGGGCTTGGAGTAAGCCTCGAGGTAGGCTCTGCGATCGGTCTCGGGAATCGACTTTGTCTTATCCGCTGCGAAGACATTCCAGAAGTAATCGAAGTAGATGCGCTCGCGCCCTTTCACCAGTTCTTCCGGATAGTCACCATTGAATCGGAAATGCCAGAGATGCGGATTATTATAGATCGCTTCCCAGCCGGGCACGCCGGGAAGGAAGGCATCCATCAGCGCCAGCTTCTCCGTCTCGTCCGGAAACTGAGTCGCATAGGCGTAAGCGACCATCAGTCCGATATCGTGTCCGGCGACGCGCGCTTTCTCGATCTTGAGGGAACGAATGAGGTCGTGAATGCGGCGGGCCGCGGTTTTCATGTCGATGCCATCTGTTGGAATCGAGGAATCGCCAATCCCGGGCAGATCAGGCGCTATAACGGTGAATTTATCCGCCAGCAACGGCATGAGCGGCCGCCACATGAGCGACGTTTGCGCGAAGCCATGCAACAGAAGGATGGCGGGGCCATGACCGGCCTGCAAGTAGTGCATTTGCACGCCGCCCACTTTTGCTTCGTGGGACGAGATGCTTTCCGCTGCCCAACTCGAATTGCTCCAGAGTACCACCGCAATCAAACCAAGTAAGGTGCGCATCGGCGCATGCTGACCGGCTTGGAGCGAATAGCCGAGCATTTTCATGACAACGCTGAACCGCGCTGTTGGGAAGCAGGCTTGTTCCGACCACAGCCCGGCGCGATCGCAAGGCCTCTGCAATCCGGCGGTGAGCGATTTGTCTATCGCTAGGCGGCGTCGGTCCTTGCTAATGCCAGGCGAAATTGCTGTTCGATATCACCCAGAGCGCCAAGGCAGCCAGCAGGAGAAGGAGGTTTGCCGCGACGCTGATCATGGACAGCGTGAGCGAGCGACCTTTGAGAAAGAAACAGGTAATCCCAAGCGCCAGTCCAGCGCCCCAGGACCCCAGCGCGATCGGACCGTCAATCGCCATGTCGCGGAAGGGCCTGATCACCTCCACGGAAATGAGCACGCCGAACCCGCAGAGGAGCAGCGCGATGGTGCCGAGTAGGTGCGGGGTTTTCACGATCGGGACCAACCAACGTCATTACCCCGAAGACCGCCTTGAGCCTCCGGTCGATCGAACCTGAAGCGGTCAATAACTGTCTCCTCTGGATCAGCGATCTGAAGGGCATTCATAACGGATTCAAAGGCGAAATCGTCGATCTGCAGAAGAAGGCTGCCAATCTGCGGCAACATCGACGAAGCAGTGGAGAAGGAAGCTGATCACGGAAGCGTACCGAATCAAATAGGAGGGCGATGCATTGCGCTTGTCCGCCATACACACTTTCTAGTTTGTCCGATGTTTAGATCCGACCCCTTTTTAGGAGATCACTCGTCCAGACACGCGACGTAGACGGTGCTGTCTGATTTACTTTCCAGAATAGGATTGTCGAATGTGACCACGTGGGCACGCACCGTCGCGAAAACGGAACCCAGTTTCTCGAGAAATTCCTCATCCGGCTCAGCATCCGACCAGAGCGCGAAGACGCCGCCGGGAAGCAGATGTGCCGAGAGGGCGCGCAGTCCTTCGGGCTCATAGAACGCGGCGTTAGTAGCGTGGAGCAGACTGCGCGGGGAATGATCGATGTCCAAGAGGACTGCGTGAAATTTCCGGCCCACCTTAGCCGGATCGAAGCCGTTAGCCGAAGAAGCCGCGGCAAAAAAGTCAGCCTGCAAGAGACGGGTGCGCGGATCGTTCGCCAGCCTCTCACCCAGCGGCACCAAACCACTCTCGTGCCATCCGATCACTTGGGGCAGGGCCTCGATCACCAGTAACGACGCCACCTCACGATGCTCGAGCGCCGCCACCGCCGTGTAGCCGAGCCCAAGTCCCCCGACCACCACGTCCCACTCGGCGCCCTTCAGTTCGGCCAGGCCGCGATGAGCCAGCGCGACTTCCGCCTCATGAAACAGGCTCGACATCAGAAATGCCTCGCCCAGCTTGATCTCGTGCACCTCAATGTCGCCTAACGACAAGAGGCGTCTCCGCCGCAAACTCAGCAGACCGAGCGGCGTTTCCTGGGAATCGATCTCTTGAAAATTGCGGCTCATTAGAGGGCGGTTGTCATTTTAATACTCTACCAGCGCAACGGGCTGGCGCGACATCCCGGAATTGAGATGATTGCAGGTGTGCTCTCCTTCTCCTCCTTCAGCGAATATCGTCGCCCACATCACAACCGTGGCCCAATACCTCGCCGCACTCCCCGCGGATCGCCGC
>JBDTXE010000123.1:0-6512 GCA_040006335.1 Verrucomicrobiota bacterium
GATGGTGTTGTCCACATTCGTCAGAATGCCAGAGCCGCGGATGCGAGCCGCATTTGATAACTGGAGGGATCCGCCTCCGGAGAGCGAGAGACCGCCATTTAAAACCCAGTCGGTGTAGCTCCCCGTCGAATTAATAAACACGCGGCCGCTGTTGATCAGCGTCCCGGAGAGGCTGGTGCCGGTTCCGTTAGCAAAGCGGATCAGACCGGCGCCGGTGAATTGCGAGCTGCTCGCGAGGGTGAAATTGCTGGCGATCTGCAGCTCGGCCCCGGCATCCGCCGAGAGCGTACCCGAACTGGTGCCGCCGCCATTAAAACTGAAAACACCGCTCTGGCTCAAGAGCGTGCCGCTGTTATTCAGGCGGCCGTTAAATCCTGAGGCACCTGGTCCACTTCCTTTGCGCAGAGTGCCAGAATTGTTGAACGTGGGAGCGTTGCCGAAGACAGACCCGTCAAAGGCGACATCGTAATCGCCAGAGTTGTTAATCGTTAGCCCGAACGCGTCCATCGTGGCCGACTGCACGCTGGAACCTTCGATGAACAGAGTTCCGTTGTAGATATTTCCCCCGCTGAAAAGGAGACCGGCTTTGAGCGTAAGCGGGTTAGCTAAGGTTAAAGTCCCGCCACTCATCCGTAGCTGTTGAATCGTGACGCCGGGAGCGATGTTCTGCGTCAGACTGCCGCCGGAGATGACCGCGTTGTAAAGATTGGAGCCGTTATTGTTCGGAACGACCCCGGGGGTCCAGCTATTCGGGTCGCTCCAATTCCCGCCCGAGATACTCTTGTACGCCACCGTGGTGGCATTCGGGGTAGGCGTAGGCGAAGTCGTCGGGCTAGGCGTGGCGGTGGGAGTTGCGCTCGGTGTGGCGGTGGGAGTTGCGCTCGGTGTGGCGGTGGGAGATGGTGTAACGCTCGGGGTCGGACGCGGTGTACCGCTCGGCGTTGGAGTAGGACGGGGTGTTGTCGAGGGTTTTGGAGTCGCGGAAGGGATCGGCGTGGGAGTGCCCAGACTCTGGGTGGCAACGACCAGGTCTCGCTGGCTCGTGCCGGTTGGATCCGAAAGTGAAGCGGTCACTCCGCCACCAAAGATGGCCACATTCGTATCGTAGAGCTGTCCGCTGGCTTTCTGCTGCTGCTGCTGGTGCTCCACGGCGCCGATGAGCGGCTCACTTCCCATCGGACGAAATCCGGTGATCAGAAGCGATGTCGTCATTAGCTTGGAGACATCCACATCCACCGCCTCAGGCAGCCTCTTGGCATCGGGCTTCGTGATGAGCATCTGGCCCGCTTTGACGAGCACCGACTCTCCGACGTGCCCGGGCAGATAGACTCGACCGGTTCCTTCCAGAACAATGAATTTCACGTAGGAGCGAGGGTGATACTCCAGCATGACGGTGGTGCCGGTGATGGCTGCGGTGACAGCCGCGGTGTTGATCCTGGCCCCGCCGGCATCCTTGGGGACGCGGAGGAGCATCGCGCCATCTTTGAGGTCGAGGTTCCGCGTTCCTTCGGCGAAAGTGAAAATAGTGTTGGCGCCCAGGCGTGCCAGGGTTTGGTCGGCAAACGTCAGTTCCGTGCGGGATTCGCCCCCTGTCCGCACCGCAGTTCCATCCCGCACTGGATCGTTGATCGCGGCGGGGCGGGGCGCGTCTTGGGAGGGCAACAGTTTCACGTCGCGCACCACCTGGGTCACCCGTGCCTCCTTCAGCTGCGCGGCCTTGACATCAGCGATGAAAAGCAAGGGAAGAAATAGGGAGGTGGTCGCGAACGCTGCGGGGAAACGGGGCAGTAATCTCATCTGGTTTGTCGGGATATTGGGTGGGGGGGTTGACCTAGGGGAGGCACTTTTTACATGATTCGCTCAGTCTAGTCGATAACAGAGTGCCAAAAAGGCGCGCCATGGGCAAAATTCCCTTCCCTCCAGCCTTTAACGCGGAATTTATGGGCAAAGGGGGACACAAATTTCTCAAAGGGCGTCGATTATCTTCGGCGTCGCCGTTCCTTCCGGGCGCGAAGTTGACCTTGATGGCTCCCAGCACCACCGTGCGTTCATGAAGACTCGCCCGATCACATTCGCCGTCGTCCTCGCTGCCGCTGCCCTTTCACCTCAAGGAACTCGCGCGCAAGAGACGTCGCCGACTGCGACCGCCAGTGTCGGCGTCCGCGGACTGGACTCCCCCAGCGCGACGCCTTCAGAAAACATGCCCAAGACGCAGATGTCTCCAGCCACCGCCGTCGCCAGCGACATGCCGAACGACCCCGAGATGATGAAGAAGATGATGGCGATGGCGAAAACGAACGAGAACCACAAGCTCATCGCCGATCTCGCCGGCACCTGGAATTACACGGTAAAAATGTGGATGGCCCCGGATGCACCTCCCATGGAGTCCAAAGGCACCGCCGTTCGGAAAGCGATGATGGATGGAAGATTTTTTACTCTGGACGTTACTGGCAAAATGAAAATTCCGGGTGCGGACGGGAACCTGACCGACTTCGAGTTCAAGGGCCATGGCATGGAAGGCTATGACAACGCGAAGCAAAAATTCGTCGGCACGTGGATGGACAATATGAGTACCGGTATCATGATGGCCGAGGGCACCTACGATCCCTCGACGAAAACGTTTACCTACACGAGCGAAGTCGAAATGTTACCCGGAATGAAACAGAAGGTGCGCGAGCTGGTAAAGGTAACGGATAAAGATCATCACGTTTTCGAATGGTATGAAGACCATGGCGGCCAGGAGACGAAGACGATGGAGATCGCCTACAGCCGGGCGAGATAAAATCGCGCATCGACGCTGGTGGGCGCCCAGCGGATTTAGCGCTGTGACGCGCGGGCCGATCGATTTGCGAGTGTGTGACTGGTCGTCACCAGTTTCTGCCTCATTTTCACATTGCCTCGCCGCGCCGGTCGTTATTTTTGAACGACAACGCCGGCCGTCCCGTCTAGGTTCGATTATGACGAAACTCATTGCATTAGTGGCGGCAGGAATTTTTGCGACCGGCAGCGTTTTCGCCGGTCAGCACGGCGAGTGCACCAAACAGGCGAGTAATAAGGGCGAGATGGCGTGTCACGTCTCTTTGGCGAACCTCAAACTGACGCCGGAACAAAAGACCAAGATGGATGCCGTGATGGCTGACCACGAAAAGGCCGGTTGCTCCGAAGCGAGCGAGGCCAAGTATATGCAGGAAGCAAAAGGCATTCTGACGCATGACCAATACGCGACTTTGAAAGCCGAATATAAGAAGGGCGACAAAGACAAGACCCAGACTTAATCGCGGATTATTCTGCATGAAGATTTCGCGCCGAGAGCAATCTCGGCGCGTTTCGCGTACGGCGATCTCATTTGTGCCCTCGTAGAAAAGCGGTGAGGCTTTCGTCCAGCATCCTCCCCCACTCTCGCTTGCTCGCGGCGGCGGCAGTCCTCGCGACCATCGCTGCCCCTGCGCTGGCGTGGGTGTGGCATGCGCCGCGACCTTCGGAGCCAGTCGCAGCCGCCACTAGCTCCGAGCGCCAGCGCGAGTCGCACACCCCGCGTCGCTCCATCGCAGTTCTCCCTTTCGCCGAGGCATCTGCTGCTGGCTCGGATGGGGCTTACCTGGGCGACGGTCTCCAACAGGAATTACTGACGAGACTCAAGATGATCCCGGAGTTCAAGGTGATCTCCCGCAGTTCCACCCAGGACTACGCGAGAAGACCGGATAGCCCCGACGCGATCGCGCGTGAGCTTGGCGTGGATACGATTCTGACCGGTCGCCTGGAGAAAAGAGAGGGCCATACTATCCATCTGGAAGTTGAGCTAATCTCAGCTAACGATTCCGCGACGCTCTGGACTCATACGTATAACGCCAGGGAAAGCGGCCTGACGAACGTTCCTACAAGCCTGGCCACGGCGATCGTCAAGCAACTAAGAGTCCGGCAGAGCGGTCGCTTGCGAGATACCTGGAGGAATGTTCCCACTCGTCTTCCGGTCGCCTACGATACCTATCTCAAAGGGTTAAGTTTCGACGGGAAAAGCGGAGATCCAATCTTTACCGCCCAAAAAGCTCTTAGTTATTATAAACGAGCAGTTCAGCTCGACCCCGATTTCGGTGTGGCTTGGGCGCGTTTGTCCAGAATCGAATCGTTTCTGCATGCGAAGGGATTAATGGGAGCGGCCGAGGTTGCGCGCCGGGGCCTGCAAACTGCCGAGCGATTGCAGCCTGCTGAGCCTGAGACGCTGCTCGCCAAAGGATATTTTTTTTACTGGGTAACCCGGGACAATGAAGCGGCCGGGACAACCTTCGATTTCGCACGCACGATGCTGCCGGGCAGCAGTGAGATCCCGGCGGTAAAGGCCCGCCTCTCCCGAAGCAAAGGCGAGTGGGGGAATAGTCTGGGTAACTGGAAGGAAGCACTCGTCCTTGATCCGCGAAATAGCGAGCTTCTACTCGACTGCGGGGCGACGTATACCGCACTCCGCCAGTTTAAGACAGCGCGGACTTATTACGACCGTGCGCTGGCAATAACACCCGATGACTTGATTGCGAAAGCCGCCATCGCCGCGACTTACCAGGCGGAGGGAAATTTGCAGGCGGCCGGGCCGCTGCTTCAAGCTGTCGACGCCGCCACCGCTCCGGAAGAAGCATTTGCCACCAAGGTAGAGCAATTGCTGCTGGAGAGAAATTACGCCGAGGCGATGCACCTTCTGGCCGTTCGTTCCGACTACCCGGAAGTCTATGAAGGAAGACGGGAAGCGAACGCAGCTTGGTTTGCTTTCATTCAGCACTTTTCGGGCGACTTGGACGGGGCGAAAGCGAGTGCGCTCAAGGCGCAACACTTGTTCGCCGCGCTTCCGGAGGGCGAGCCTGGAAATCCTGCCCGGGCCATCAGCCTGTCGCGGATATTTCTCGCGCTGGGCGACCAAAACGGCGCAGTGAAAGAAGCGCGGCGAGCGGTCGCGTTGCAACCAAGTTCGCGTGACGCGGTCGAAGGGCCCGCGATGGAAGAAAATCTCGCTGCGATTGAAGCGGCCACGGGCGAGGGCGAGCAGCATGCTCTCGAAACGCTCCAACGCCTCTTGCGAATTCCGTACGGCGCGGCATCTGCGCCAGTTACCCCGGCGCTTTTGCAACTGGACCCGGTCTGGGATCCGCTGCGACGCAATTCCCAGTTCCTCACCCTTTGCGGAAAGGCGCGGCTCAGCCCGCGAGCGAATCCAAACCTCAGTCCCCAAAAAAGCATCGTGCCCGGGACATTCCCGGGCACGACGCATTCGAACCTAGAATAAAAGCGAACTCGCTTTAGTGCTGACCGTCGTCTTTCCGCGCCTTGCGTTTCTGACGTTGGTCATCGTTTTCGCCACGCTTCTCCTTGGACGGCGGGCGCTGCCGGGCCGCGTCCGCATTTTTGCGATGCGACGCTTGGGAAGGATTGCGACCTTCTCGCGCTGCGCTTTCCCGCTCAGCGGCTGCGGACCGCTGCTTTCGAGCATTATTCTCGTTGCGTTCCTGATTGCGCTGCGCCGCCTCTCGCTCGTTTTTGGATGAGCGCTTTTCGTCTCGGGCCTCCGCTTCATTTCTACCGCTGCCGGTGCGTTCATTTTTCTTGACGGCGTCTCTGTGTTTCTCCGCCGCATCCCTGCCTTCTCCGGCAGTCTTGACCTTGGCGTTGGCAGATTCATCGCCATCCCGGGAAGCATCGATCGCAGATGCTTTCGGATGACCCTTGTTCACAGACGCCTGTAGTCCGCGATCCTTACTGGCTGCTTCTCTCCGGGCCCTCTGTTTGGCCGTAGCAGGGATGCGGTTTTCGGCGGCGGTTCTTTGCGCTGCGGTTGCCTGAGCTTGCACACCCTTCGGCCCGTTGAAGCTCGCGCGATTCCGCTGTTGCTTCGCCAAGACCCGTCGATCTACGTAAACGTTATTAATTCGCGCCCTGTTTACGCGTGAGACGGCGGTGTTATAGCGGAAAATATTGCCGTCCCAGCGTCCCCCATAATACCCGTTGCCAAAGTAGCCGTAGCCGTAATTAATCCCCCCGTAGAAACCGACGTTGGAACCCCAGTAGCCATCGTTAAAAACATAGCTACCGCCGTTTGACCAACCCCAGTAAGGCGGCGTCCACAGCAGGCCGATGCGGGGTGGTTGCACCCAGGCCCCCGCAACCCAGTAATAGCCGAAGGGACCGTAAGCCCAATAGCCTGGCGTCCAGATATAGCCGGGATACGGACAGTAAGGCTGTTGGAACACAGGCAAGATCGGCGGAGCAAAATTTACAGAGATGCCCACCTGCGCGTGCGAAGTGGTAACCGGAAGCCCGGCGAAAAGCAGGGCGGCCAACGCAATAATCGGAAATCGTTTCATAATGATTTGGTGATTTGAATGATAGACGGGGTTCGAGCACGATTGTTCAAATGGGATTGACACCAGGCGTCACATTGCAATGTCGCTCCCTCAACTTAAAATCGAGCGGCCCCGTCCCCGTAGTTCAACGGATAGAACAAGGGTTTCCTAAACCTTAGATGTGGGTTC
>JBDTXE010000124.1:0-6465 GCA_040006335.1 Verrucomicrobiota bacterium
AGCGCGCACGTTTTGATTGCTTGCCTCCCTCGCGCATCAGCCGAAACTCGCGCACGACATGGCTGACTCAGACAGACCTTCCGCCATCGGTGGGCACCGGCCACGCAATGTGGACTGGAAGCGTGCCGCGGCATTACTCTATGGGGATTGGGGCACAAGCAAGGCTTATGTCATCGGGCTGGCTTTTGTCGCGGCGGGGTTCTCTTCTCTGCCGATCATCCTCGCGGTCTGCGCCGTGACCGGGTTGGTCGGAATTAATTACGCCGTGATCTGCCGTTACTTCCCTGACGGTGGTGGCGTTTACTCCGCCGCGCGCTCGCAAGGACGCCTCCTCGCAGTGGTCGGGGCCCTCCTGCTTGTCGCCGATCTGACCGTGACTGCCGCGCTCAGCGGCTGGTCGGCTTTGAGTTACTTCCCGATCGGGATTTTCTCACGTCACATCGTGGTATCGACGGTGACCGTCATCGTCCTTCTCGGAGGGGTGAATTACCTCGGCCCAAAGCACAGCGGCAGTCTCGCTCTCGCTCTCGCGGTCCCCACTGTCGTCGTCGTCATCATCCTGATCGCGTTGAGCACGCCATACCTCACCTTTTCCCATCTCGAACCGCCGCACGAAAGCTTCAAACAGCTGTGGATTCAATTTGTAGGCGTGATCCTCGCGCTCAGCGGCGTGGAAGCGATTGCCAACCTCACCGGCATCATGAAGCTCGACCGGGGCTCGACGACGGAGGATCCCCAAGTCGGGAAAGAAGCGGCCAAAGCGATCTGGCCGGTGGCGGTGGAAGTGGTATTCGGAACGGCACTTCTTGGTTGGGGCATGCTCTCGTTGCCCAGTGTCGTCGGCCGCAACCTTGGCGTCACCGACAAGGCCCAAGTCGTAGCGCTGCTGGATCAGCACAAGGAAGACATGCTGCGATTCATGGCCGAGCAATTTGCCGCGGTCACTTTCGGGCCGGTAGCCGGGCACGTCTTCGGCATCGCGGTCGGCCTAATGTTTTTCCTGCTCCTGTTGAGCGCGGCGAACACGGCGATCATGGCGTTGATCGGACTGATGTATATGATGGCGCGTGACGGCGAAATGCCCCGCCCGTTCACCCAGCTCACCCCGCGCGGCGTGCCCGTGTGGCCGCTTGCCATCGCGGTGAGCCTTCCGGCGGTGGTCTTGATTGCCACGGGAGACTTCACCAGCCTGGCCGGTCTCTATGCCATCGGCGTCGTCGGCGCCATTGTCCTCAATCTCGGTTCCTGCACCTTCAATCAGGCCCTGGCCCTGCGCTGGTATGAGCGGACTCTTTTTGGTGCCACCTTCGTTTTGCTGCTCGGGGTCGAGCTCACCCTCGCCCACGAGAAACACGACGCCCTTTTCTTCGTCATGTGCGTGCTCATCGTCGGTTTGTTTTTGAGACAATGGACGCAGCGTCGCTCTGGTCTCACAACCTTAACGATTTCCCAGCAGGTGGCGGAAGTGGTTTCGCCAGCTCGCATCGCCAGCCTGCAGCCAAGGTTGGATGAGGGGCAGAAGATCATGGTCTGTGCCCGCGGGATTACACCGGTGTTGCGTTTTGCTCTGGACGAAGCGCAGCTGCGGAAGGCCGTCCTCTGTGTTTTATACGTGAAGGAGATCGCCGTCTTTGTTCCCTCGGGAGCGGCAACGGTGGGGCGCGCGAAATGGCAGGAGGACGAACATGCCGCGGCGATCATGTCCCTTATGCTGCGCGCCGGGGAGGAACGCGGGATCTGCGTCCTCCCGGTTTACGCCGTGAGTGAGGACGCCGCCTCCACCATCATCGACCTTTCGGCCACGATGGGGGTGGACTACCTTTTTATCGGCGCGTCCCAGCGTCACAGCCTGGAAAACTTGTTACGCGGCAGCGTGGCCACGAGCGTGGCGCAGCAGTTGCCAGAATCGATTGAACTTGTGATCTTCGGTTAACTTTGAGACGCGGTTAACGGAAATACGAAATGGCGATTCTGGAAACCGGTGTCCACCGGCCTCGTAATGTCGATTGGAAACGCGCGGCTGCGTTGCTTTATGGCGATTGGGGCACGAGCAAAGCCTACGTCATCGGTCTGGCTTTCGTCGCGGCCGGCTTTTCTTCGTTCCCGATTATCCTCGCCGTCTGTCTCCTGACAGCAGTTGTCGCTTATAATTACCTGATTGTTTGCGCGCATTTCCCCGATGGAGGCGGTGTCTATTCCGCTGCGCGACAGCAAAGCCGTTTCCTCGCCTCGACCGGCGCTCTCCTACTCGTGGCAAATTTTATGGTCACGGCTGCACTTAGTGGCTGGGCCGCGGTCAGTTATCTCGGGGTGCCGACGAGATACGCGCAGTTCGCCACCATGGGGTTGATCATAATCGTGGGCGCGATCAATTTTTTTGGCCCGAAACACAGCGGCAGTGTCTCGCTCTGGCTGGCTATTCCAGCCGTCCTGGTAGTCGTCACCATCATCGCGATAAGCGCGCCTCATCTGACCACGACCCATCTCGAGCCCCGCCATGAAAGCATCAGGCAGCTCTGGGTGCAATTTGTCGGGGTGATTCTCGCGCTCAGCGGAGTGGAAGCGGTTGCCAATATCACCGGCGTGATGCGACTTGATCCTGGCTCACCGGTGGATCATCCGACGGTAAAACGGACGGCCTCGAAAGCGATTTTGCCGGTCGCATTCGAAGTCGTCGTGGGCACCGCGCTCCTGGGCTGGGCGATGCTCTCACTGCCGAAGTCACTCACCCCACAGCTGCTCGAACATCAGGAAGACATGCTCCGCTTCCTTGCGGAGCATTACGGCTCGGTCGCGGCGGGTGTCACGGCAGGCGAGGCCTTCGGTCTGATTGTAGGCATCGTTTTCGGCCTTCTCCTCTTCAGTGCGGTGAATACGGCGATCGTCGCACTAATCGGCGTGATGTATATGATGGCGCAGGACGGCGAAATGCCGCGCCAACTTTCCCGGCTCAACCGGCACGGCGTCCCGCAAATCCCACTTTTGGTCGCCACCGGCATTCCGATTCTCATCCTGGCCGTAACGAAGAACTTTGAGGCTCTGGCCGGTCTTTACGCCATCGGCGTCGTGGGCGCCATCGCCGTCAATCTCGGAGCGTGCACGTTCAACAAGCGGTTGGGACTGCGCTGGTTCGAACGTGGCATCATGGGCACAACCTTCGTCGTGCTAGCCGCGGTGGAAATAACGATCGCCAAAACAAAAAGTGACGCGCTCTTTTTCGCGCTTTGCGTCCTTGGCATCGGCTACGCCTTGCGCGCTTACTCGCACAAGCTTTCCGGTTTGAAAACGGTCACGGTCAGCCGCGGCGTCGCCGCGATGGTCACGCCCAATCTCCTCGCCACCCTGCAGCCGCACCTCGGAGAGGGACAGAAGATCATGGTCGCGGCCCGAGGCATTACGCCTGTGCTGGGCTACGCCATGGAGGAGGCGCAGCTCCGTAAGGCCACCTTGTGTGTCCTCTACGTCAAAGAAGTTTCTGTCTATTTCTCTGCTTCGCCGACGACTCTCAATCGACGATTAAACTGGCAGGACGATCCGGAAGCGGCTGCGATCATGTCCGCCGTGTTAAAACAGGGAGCGGAACTGGGCATTCAAGTGCTGCCGGTCTACGCTGTGAGCGAAGATCCGGCGGAGACGATTCTCGATCTTTCGGCGACCCTGGCGGTGGACTGCCTCCTTATCGGCGCGTCGCAACGCAACCATCTCACGCACCTTCTCCGCGGCAGTGTCGTTACCTCTATCGCTTCACAGTTGCCAGATGAAATTCGGTTGGTCATTTTTGGTTGAGAATGGATAAACCAAAAGTTGTTGTCGCGGACGCCATCTCCGAGCGCGGAGTGGAAGAGCTTGCGCGTGATGGTGCCATCGAGGTCGCGGTGCGCACAGGCCTGAGCGAGAAAGAGCTGCTTCCGCTCCTGAGCGATTGCCACGGTTTGCTGGTGCGCAGTCAAACCAAAGTCAACGCGGCCGTGATCAACGCTGCGCCGCGTCTGCGCGCAATCGGACGCGCCGGTGTCGGAGTTGACAATGTCGACGTGGACGCCGCGACCCGACGCGGCGTCGTCGTGATGAACGCCCCGGGCGCGAACACTATTTCCACCGCCGAGCATGCTTTCTCCCTGCTTCTGAGTCTGGCGCGCAACATTCCGCGTGCGGATGCAATGATCAAAGACGGCAAGTGGGAGCGTAAGAGTTTGGAAGGCGTGGAGCTTTATCGCAAGACGCTCGGTATCGTCGGCATGGGACGCATCGGCAGTGAGCTCAGTCGCCGCGCGCTGGCATTCGGTCTCCGCGTGCTGGCCTTTGACCCCTTCCTCTCAGCCGCGCGCGCGCGCACCCTCCAGGTAGAGCTGTTCGACGATTTGAATGATCTGCTGAAGGAAGCGGACTTCATCACTCTCCACACACCGCTCACTCCGGAGACTCATCATATTATTAATGCCGACCGGTTGGCGAGGATGCCACGCGGCGTCCGCATAATTAACTGCGCTCGCGGCGGGTTAATCGACGAAGAGGCGCTGGCGCAAGCACTGCACTCGGGCCACGTGACCGGGGCCGCGCTCGATGTGTTTGAAACCGAACCGCTGCCCGCGGACTCGCCTTTGCGCAAGGCACCCAATCTTGTCCTGACCCCACACCTGGGCGCCTCGACCGCCGAAGCCCAGGAAAGCGTCGGGATCGAGATCGCGCAGTCCATTCGCGCGGCTTTGCTCGAAGGCACGATCCGCAACGCGGTCAACATGCCGTCAATGGACGCGGCCACGCTCGCGATCGTGGGCCCGCACCTTCGCTTTGGCGAAAAACTCGGTCGTTTCCTCTCGCAGCTTGCTCCTCGCCGCGTCGATCATCTCAACATCAACTACAGCGGCAAAGTGAATGAAGTCGACACCACCGCCATCACCCGCGCCGTCCTCAAAGGTTTCCTGCGCAGTGCCGGTGGGCTGGAAGTAAACGAAGTCAACGCGTTGGCGTTCGCCGAAAGTCATGGCCTGAAGATCAGTGAAACGCGTCTCAGCGCCCCCGGCGATTACTCCGACATGCTGGAGCTATCGGCAGCGGCGGAAGGGAAGAAAATTTCTGTCGGCGGCGCCTTCTTCGGCGCCACCCCCCGGATCGTCAGCATTAATACGCGCCCGGTGGAAGCGCGGCCCAATGGCGTCATTCTCGTCCTCGAAAATAACGATCGGCCGGGCATGGTCGGTCGCATCGGCACCATGCTTGGCGGTCACGGAGTCAACATTGCCACCATGTCACTAAGCCGGAATGAAGCCGGCGGCACCGCGCTCACCGTCTTGAATCTTGATAGCGTCGTGAGTGAAGATCTGCTCGCCGAAATTCGGCGCAGCGAGGACATTCGGAGCGCGCAACTGATCGAGCTTTAGCACAACGCCCAACACTGCTTTCCGGCAGCCAAATTCAACGCTTCAAACGATATGACAAACAAATGACAGGAATTCTCGCTACTCTCATCATCGGTTTAGTGGTCGGCGCCGTCGCGAAACTGCTCATGCCGGGGCGCGACCCAGGAGGCTGTATCATCACCCTTCTTCTCGGCATCGCCGGAGCCTTTATCGCCGGCTTTCTCGGTCGAGTCATCGGCTTGTATCAACCCGATCAACCAGCAGGTTTCATCGCCTCGGTCATCGGAGCCATGCTTCTGCTTTTGATCTACCGCCTGCTTTTCCGGCGCACGCCTCGGCCCTAGATAATCGATATTGAACAAAATCGGCTGCCGGAGGATGCGGCGCGCCGTTTTAGGCAACTCGCGCGAAAACGGTTGCGCGGGAAGAATGCTGATGCGCTGGTGATCGATGGAGCGACCATCGAAACTAGCGCTGATCTCTGCTTTCGCGGCGCTCTATCTCGTCTGGGGTTCGACCTACCTTTTCATCCGCTTCGCCATCGGCACCTTGCCGCCGTTCCTGATGGCGGGCAGCCGTTTCCTCTGCGCCGGCCTGCTTATTTATTTCTTCTCCCGATTGCGCGGCACCGAGCGACCACATCCGGGCACCTGGCGTGACGCCGCTATTATTGGCGGGTGTTTGCTGCTCTGTGGCAACGGCGGGGTCACCATTGCTGAGACTTTCATCGATAGCGGCCTGGCTGCGGTCGTAGTCGCGACCGTCCCCATCTATATTGCTCTGCTGGCGTGGCTCAGCGGTTCTGCGCCGAGGCCTTCTCTGCCAGTCGCGCTCGGCCTGGCCGGCGGGATGATCGGGGTCGGGCTTCTGCTCGCGCCCTCCCTGCAATTCGGTCGCAGCTCTTCCCACCGCTCTGCCATCGGCATGGCGATCCTTCTCGGAGCTTCATTCCTCTGGTCGGTCGGCACTCTCTACTCTCGCCGGGCCCGGATCGCCAAATCGACCCTCCTGGCTGCGGGCCAGCAGATGATTTGCGGTGGCATTCTGCTTCTCCTGACCAGCCTGATCATGCGCGAGAAATTTCAGACTTCGCAGCTCACACCTC
>JBDTXE010000125.1:0-6458 GCA_040006335.1 Verrucomicrobiota bacterium
GGCTCGGTCGTTGGCAAAATTGTCGGGCTTTCAAAGTGCCCGGCGGCGGGAATCGGCAAAGTCGAGACCTCGTCGCCGGCCTTCTGCGCGGCGTCGAGGTAGGAGCGCAACGAGACTGGATCGACGATCGGATCGTCCACTCCGTGAATAAAGATCTGGCGAATGCCGAGGGGGACGAGCTGGCGTGGCGATGTTTCCGCGTAACGTTGCGGGACTTTGTCGGGCTCGCCCCCTAACAAAGGCTCGACCGAAGCGTGACAACTGTCCGGCGGACCGATCCGATACTGCGCCAGATCAGTAATGGCGGCGAGACCGAGCACGCCCTGGATCGCGATTGGCTCCTTCAGGAAAAGCTCGCTCTTGGATGGGAGCTTCTTTCGTGCGGCGAGCCAAAGTGCGAGCTGCCCTCCAGCGGAATGGCCTGCTGCGAAAACGCGGTTGGTGTCGAGATGATGTTTTGGCGCGAGTTCGCGCACGAAATCAGCCGCGTGCGCGACATCGAGGAACGTTCCCGGCCAGCCCGCGCCCTCATCTCCCAGCCGCCGATATTCGATCGTCCAGGTCGCGACGCCGTGCTCCGTCAACCATGCCGCCAATCGCGTCATGTAAACGTAATCGAAGGCGTTCTGCCAGCAGCCCCCGTGAATCAGAATGAAAACGGGGAACGGACCCGGCCCTTCCGGCACGCGCAGCTCGCCGAAGTGCTGCGGACCATTTCCGTAGGTGACGCGCTCGCCCGGCGAAGGCAGCGGCATTTTCGAAAGCTCGGACCAGCTTAACACTTTGGCAGACGCGTCGCCGCTGCTCGCGCTCAGCGCAAGCAGGAGAATGAGGAAAGAAAGGAGGCATCGGGATTTCACGGCGCATAATCACTATCCGCAGTCGCGAGATCGTTCTAGTTATTCTTCGTGGAATTGTTGCAGTGTCTCAAAAAAGATTTCGGCTACGACCAGTTTCGGCCGTTGCAACGCGAGATCATCGAGAACGCGCTCGCCGGTCGCGATGTCTTCGCCCTTCTCCCCACCGGCGGTGGGAAATCGCTCTGCTTTCAATTGCCCGCCATCCTTCGCTCCGGTCTCACCATCGTCGTGTCGCCACTGATCGCGCTGATGAAGGATCAGGTCGACGCACTCCAGACCGCAGGAATCGCCGCCACCTTTCTCAACTCGACGTTGGACGCCGATGAAGCGCGGGCGCGCCTGCGCGATTTGCACACGAATAAGATTCGCCTTCTCTACGTCGCGCCGGAACGGCTGATGCTCGACAGTTTTCTCGAGCGCGCGCTGAACTGGAACATCGAGCAATTCGCGATCGACGAGGCGCATTGCATCAGCGAATGGGGTCACGATTTCCGCCCGGAATATCGCGAGCTGCGAAAATTGCGACGGCATTTCCCGGACGTGCCGATCATGGCCCTGACCGCGACGGCGACCGAGCGGGTGCAGAGCGACATTGTCGCGCAGCTGAAGTTGCGTGAGCCGCAGATTTTCGCTGCGAGTTTTAATCGTCCGAATCTGACCTATCGCGTGGCCGCGAAAATTCCCGCTTATGGGCAAACTTTGGAACTCTGCCGATCGCGCCGGGACGACTGCGGCATCATTTATTGCGCCAGCCGCAAGACCGCCGAAACCCTGGCGACAAAACTAACGAGCGACGGAATCAAGGCACGCCCTTACCACGCCGGGCTGGACGCAAAGCTGCGTTCGCGCAACCAGGAAGCGTTTCTGCGCGATGAGATTCGGGTGATCACGGCGACGATTGCCTTCGGCATGGGAATCAACAAACCGAATGTGCGCTATGTCGTGCACTACGACCTGCCGAAGAACATCGAGAGTTACTACCAAGAGACGGGGCGAGCCGGGCGCGACGGACTCCCAGCCGACTGCGTTTTGCTCTTTAGCGCGAGCGACGTGGTGAAACAGCGCCGCTTTATCGAAGAGAAGAGCGAGAAGGAGCAGGCGATCGCGCACGCCCAGCTGCGCACGATGATCGGTTACGCGGAGACGCGGGACTGCCGGCGCGCCACCCTGCTCGCGTATTTCGGCGAAACGTTTGCCGCCGTGCCATGCGACGGCTGTGATAATTGCCTGGAGCCGCCTGAGACTTTCGACGGGACAATTGCGGCGCAGAAATTTCTTTCCTGTGTCCACCGCGTCTTTGCCGCGCAGGGGTTTGGCTTCGGTCTCAACCACATCGCCGACGTCTTGATCGGCGCGGAGAGCGATGCCATCACCCGTCGCGGACACGATCAACTTTCCACCTTTGGCGTCGGCCGCGATTTGAAGCGTGAAGATTGGCAGACCATCGGGCGCGAACTTCTGCGCTTAGGTTTGGTAGAAGCGTCGCCCGGAAAGTTTGCCACGCTCAGCGTGACCGACCTCGGGAGGCAAACATTGCGCGAGAGAACTTCTGTGACGCTGACGAAAACCGTTTCGAGCGCTCCAAAGAAACAGCGCCGCAAACGCGCGGGAGAAATCGAATGCGACGAAGCGCTTTTCGATCTTCTGCGCGAACTGCGCCGAAGTATTGCCGATGAACGCGACGTCCCGGCGTACGTGATCTTCTCCGACACAAGTCTGCGTGAGATGGCGCAGAAATACCCGCGCTCCGGGGCCGAATTCGCGGAGATCAGCGGCGTCGGTCAGCAGAAGTTACAGGCTTTCAGCGAACCGTTTCTGCGCGAGATCCAAAGCTATCTCGCGGAGAATCCGCAGCGGTTTTTCTAGCCGCGCCGGCGCAGTCGGATGGGGCCGCTGGCATTCTCAATCGCAACAACTTCTCCCCGCTGTAGACATTGCATCTCTCCGCGCTCAATGAGTTCGCGCGCGGCCGCCCGAACGTGGGGCATGAGCGGACGCCAATCTGCCGCCAGCGCACGCGCTACCTCCGAAGGACAAACGGTGAGCGGCGCGCGTTTCTCCGCGAGCTTGAGAAGCGTGCGCTTAATCTTCTTCTTCACCTTGCTTCGCCATCTCGTTCACCTTTTCGACGTAGGCGCGGATGTCGCATTTTCGCTCGAGGCCGGCCGCGCTCATGTAACGGACCATGCCGAAGATTTCGCGCTCGCCCCACGGCCGGTCGTGCAGTCCGAAGAGCCACGCCACGTTCGCGAATGAATTGGCATCGCGCCCGTCGAGAAAATATTTGTTGTTGAGCGCGAGTGCCGTGGCGTAGGCCTCCTCCGGGGTCTTCGACCATTCGATCATCTTCTTGCCCCAATACATCCGCATATAGTTGTGCATGAAACCGGTCACGCGCATCTCGGTCATGGCCGCGTTCCAATACGGGTCGTGCGTCGCCGACGATTCCAATTCCGCCCGCGAGTAAATCTCTTTCCGTCGATCGCGCCGATGCTTGGCCAGGCTTTTCCGCGCCCAATTCGGCAGCACTTCGTAACGATCGTAATTCTCGACGAACTCGCAGAAATTCATCGAGAGCTCGCGCCGGACGAGAAGTTCCTCGATGAAAACCGCCACATTGCCGGGCGATTTTTGCCGCCGCGCCATCACCGCCAGCCAGACCGGAGAAATCTGTCCGAAGTGCAGATACTTGCTCATCTGCGAGACATCATCCGTTTGCGGTTGGTTGCGATTACGACGGTAATCACGCAAGCCGACACGAAGGAACTTGCGAAAACGCCGCTCGGCCTCGCTCGTTCCGCCTTTGAAGAATTGAGTCACCGGCGGCACCGTGCGATCCAGTTTCAGGCCGCGGATGAACTCCCCGGGTTGATCCAACGACAGACCGCGCAAGCCCAACCCGAGCGCAGATTTCCGCAATCGGACCGCCCTGACCGGGCGCAGGAATTTTTCGTAGAGGCGCATCACTTTGGGCCGAAGCGTCCGCGCCCCGTATTCGTGTTTACCAGAGGCGAAATGGACCGGGACAATGACATCACTCTCGACTTGCACGACCGGGCATCGCGCTCTAGTCGTCACCTCGTCACGCCAGGCTTTTTGCAGCCGAAGATATCCACGATCGCAGACCAGAAGCGCGGCGCGCCGGCCTAGCTCGAGTGCGACCTTGGCCGGGGAACCTTGGCGAAAAACGAAAGCGATCCTTCGTTCTCTCAATGCGATCGCGGTTTCAGCCAGCCCTTCCAGCATGAAGGTATAATGGCGTGCGTTCGCTTCCGGATAGGTCGTTATTCCAAAACAAACCACTAAAGGCAGGTTCAGCGCGTTCGCGCGCGCAGCCGCAAATTCCAGCGCATGATTCCATTTCGCGCGCTGCGATTGCTGCATCCAGTAGAGAACGTAATCGCCCTCCCGTGGGCCGTGCTGGTTCAGAACAAGGAGACGCTCCGGTGCAATCGCCACAATCTTCATTCGGACAGCTCGATTTCACGGACGCATAGTTTCCTGTCGCTTTCCGGCGACGTTTTTGCTTTTTTGACTTTGAACGCCATGGCCCACCTCGCATTCTCACGGCCAAAACCAAACGTCGGGACCTCGCGGCTGCCATGGCAAGCCCTCATCATCTCTGGCGAACATCACAGCAAATATGCGTAAAGAACTGACCGTCCGCGGAATCATCATCGGCATCATCATCACGCTGGTCTTTACCGCGGCCAATGTTTACTTCGGCCTTAAGGCGGGCTTGACCTTTTCTACCTCGATCCCCGCCGCGGTCATTTCAATGGCGATCCTGCGTGCTTTTCGCGATGCCACCGTGCAGGAAAATAACATCGTGCAAACAGTCGCGTCCGCGGCGGGCACATTGTCATCCATCATCTTCGTTTTGCCGGGGCTAATCATGATCGGCTGGTGGACCGGCTTTCCGTTCTGGATTTCGTTTTTGATCTGCGCGCTCGGCGGCATCCTCGGCGTGATGTATTCCATTCCGCTGCGCCGCGCCTTGGTGACCAACTCCGACCTGCCCTACCCTGAAGGCGTCGCCTGCGCCGAAGTATTGAAGGTCGGCAGCGGCGATAAACAACATGCCGCCGACGTCGAACACGGGCGCGCCGGACTGGCCGCAGTCCTCTGGGGTTCGATCGTCTCCGCCATCTTTGCGGTTATCGTCGGCACGCAGATTTTTGCCGCCGATGTGGCACAAACCTTCCGCCTTCCCTGGCGACGCGAATCAGTCTCCGGCTACGATTTTTCGCTTTCGTTCGCTCTGCTCGCCATTGGTCATTTGTGCGGACTGGCCGTGGGCGTCGCCATGCTGATCGGGGCGTTGATCGGCTGGGGCTGGGGCGTGCCGCATTATTCCGCCATCGTCGGCGACCTGACCACCGGCGCCGCCCAACTTGCCGCGAGTACCTGGAGCAAGAAAGTTCGCTTCGTCGGCGCGGGCGCAATCGGTGTCTCCGCCATCTGGACTTTGCTTAAACTGGTCAAGCCGGTCGTGAGCGGTCTCGCCGGCGCCATGGCCGCAAATCGCGCCCGCAAAGCCGGCCAGGGCGACACCCTTCCCATCACCGAGCGCGACATTCCCATCGGAATCGTCGGCTTGGTTACCCTCGTCTGCATGCTGCCGATCGGCTGGGTGCTCGGATATTTCGCCAACACCAGCGGACTCGGCGCGCACATGCCCACGCTCATCATCGGCGGCGTTTTCTACGTCGTGCTCATGAGCTTTTTCGTTTCGGCCATATGCGGATACATGGCCGGGCTCATCGGATCATCCAATAGCCCGCTCTCCGGCATCGGGATCATTGTCGTCCTGGGCGCGGCCTTGTTGCTCGTCTTTGGCATCAGGCCGTATGTCGGACCCGAGGCGGACAAAGCCCTCATCGCCTTTGCCCTCTTCACCACCGCCGTCATCTTCAACGTCGCCGCCATCGCCAACAACAACCTGCAAGACCTCAAGACCGGCCAGCTCGTCAATGCCACTCCCTGGAAACAACAGGTCGCGCTCATCATCGGCGTCCTCGCCGGCGCGGTCGTCATCCCGCCCGTGCTCAACCTGGTCAATCAAGCCTACGGTTTCGTCGGTGCGCCCGGCGCCGAATCCCTCCCGCATCCCTTACCGGCCCCGCAGGCGGGCCTTATCTCATCGCTCGCCCAGGGCGTCATCGCTGGCAATATCGATTGGAGCCTGATCCGCACCGGCGCGATCATCGGCGTCGGCATCATCATCCTGAACGAAGTTCTCCTTCGCGTCACCAACAAGCGAATGAGCGTCCCGCCCCTCGCCGTCGGCCTCGGCATTTATCTTCCTACCGCCAGCACCCTCATGGTCGTCGTCGGCTCCATCGTCGGCTACATCTACGACCGCCGCGCCGATCGCACTCGTAATCCCGAAGGCGCCAAACAACTCGGCGTCCTCCTCGCCTCCGGCCTCATCGTCGGCGAAAGCATCCTCGGCGTCGTCATCTCCGCCATCGTCGTCTTTTCCGGCAAAGGCGCCCCGCTCGCGCTCGTCGGCCCAAATTTCGAAACCGCCGCCGTCGTCATCGGCGGTCTCGCTTTCGCCATCATCGCCTTCGTCCTCTATCGCTGGACCCTGCG
>JBDTXE010000126.1:0-6446 GCA_040006335.1 Verrucomicrobiota bacterium
ATGGGATGTTTACCTTTGCCGCCAGTATCGCAGTCTCTCGCTATGAAGCTGTCGGTTGTCGTTCCGCTCTATAATGAAGAGGAAAACGTCCCGGTTTTGCAGCGCGAACTCGCGCAGGCTCTGCACGGGTTGGATTATGAAATCATTTTTGTGGATGACGGTTCGCGGGATGCCACCGTCGCCCGTCTTCAGCCGGATCCGCATCTGCGACTGCTGCGCTTCGCCCAAAATGCCGGGCAAAGCGCGGCGATGTTCGCCGGTTTGCAGGCGGCGAAAGGCGAGGTCGCCGTGCTCCTCGATGGCGATCTGCAGAACGATCCGGCGGATATTCCGAAGCTTCTCACCGAAATTGAGCGCGGGGCCGACCTCGTCTGCGGTTATCGCGCGCAACGAAAAGACACCGTCGTCAAGCGCATCACTAGCCGCGTGGCCAACGCTGTCCGCAGCCGGTTTACCCGTGACGGTGTGCGCGACACCGGCTGCACGCTGAAGGCGATGCGGCGAGACTGCATCAGCGCCCTGGTCCCTTTCAAGGGCATGCATCGCTTCATCCCCGCGCTGATTAAGGGAGCGGGATATCGCCTCGTTGAAGTTCCGGTCAACCATCGTCCGCGCCGCTTCGGCGAGAGCAAATATGGCCTCGGCAACCGCGCCGTGCGCGCCACGGTCGACATGTTTGGCGTGCGCTGGCTGCTGAACCGGCAGCTGCGGTATCAGGTGCAACCTCCTTCTCCGGCTGAGGCGGGAAAAGGGCTCTCTTAGGAACATCCCACCGGCTTGATCCCACGCTCCGGCCGGGCGGTGATCCGCGCTTGTCAAGGTGGACGCACCCAGCTAGCTTCCGCTCCCACCCGCAGTTCGCATGGCGCTCGCCAACCTAATTTCCGCTGACGATATCATTCCCGAGATGCAGGCGATTGAGCGCTGGGACGCCATCGTCGAGCTGACCGATTTGCTCGTAAACCGGGGCAAGATCCAGCTCGAGCATCGCGATTCCATCCTCAGCTGCCTGAAGCAGCGTGAGGAAACCATGAGCACCGGGATCGGCTTCGGCATCGCCATCCCGCACTGCTCCTCCGATGTCATCCAAAATGTGATTGCGGCCTTCGGTCGTTCCAGCAAAGGGATTGAGTTCGATGCCCTCGACAATGCCCCGGTCAAATTTGTCGTTCTCTTCGTCGTGCCGAAGAATCAATTTCAAACGCACCTCCGCACCCTCGCCTCCATCGCCAAGTTCCTGAACGATCGCACAGTGCGCGACGAGCTGGCGCAGGCGGAGACGGCGGAAACCATCATGGGAGTTTTCCGCTCCCGCGCGCAGGCCTAGGTGGGGCAACTTTCCAGGTTGCCGTCCGGCTGACGCCGGCGGTGCGATGAAGACCTTCCCCGCGCAACTCAGCGAGAAACTGGCGACGGCGCTCCACGACGCCGGCCTCCCCGGCAAACCGGAGGTCTCGCCCGCCACCGATGCCCGCTTCGGCGATTACCAGTCAAACATCGCGCTGATCCTGGCCAAACAACGTGGCGAGAATCCGCGACAGATCGCCCAGGCTCTCCTAGGCCATTTGTCGTTAGCTGACCTCACCGAGCCGCCGGAGCTCGCGGGCGCCGGCTTCATCAATTTCCGCCTGCAACGCGCCGCCGTTGAACAGGCCTTGGCCGCGCTCGCGCAGGACGATCGTCTCGGCGTGGAGCCGGTGCCGCACCCAAAGAAGATGGTGATCGACTTCGGTTCGCCCAACGTCGCCAAGCCGATGCATGTCGGCCACATCCGCAGCACCTTCCTCGGCGACGCCCTCGCGCGGGTGGCGGAGTTCCTCGGGCACGACGTCATTCGCGATAACCATCTCGGCGATTGGGGCACGCAATTCGGCATGGTCGTCTGGGGCTGGAAAAATCTCCTCGACCGCGACGCTCTCGCGCGCGACCCGATCGCTGAGCTTGTCCGCATTTACAAAGCGACCCATGAGCGGGGGACGACGGATCCGGCGGTGCGCGAAGCTTGCAAGTCCGAGTTGGTGAAACTCCAGGGGGGCGATCCGGAGAACTTCGGCATTTGGCGGCAGTGCGTCGACCTTTCCATGCGCGAATTCAATCGCGCCTACCAGGAGCTCGATATCCGCTACGACATCGTGCGCGGCGAAAGTTTCTACAACGATCGCCTCCCCGGTGTCGTCGCGCGTCTGCAGCAGAGCGGCCTCGCCGAAATCAGCGAAGGCGCCGTCTGCGTTTTCTTTCGCGACATCCCGGCGCTGGCGGAACGGCCTTGTCTGATCCGGAAAAGCGACGGTGGCTTCAATTACGCCACCACTGATATCGCCACGGTGGATTACCGTCTGCAGGATCTCGGGCGCGACACCGTCTGGATCGTCACCGGCGCGCCGCAACAACTCCATTTCCAGCAGATCTTCGAGATCGCGCGCCGCGAAGGTTACACCGCCGATTTCCAGCACATCACCAATGGCAGCATCCTCGGCGAGGACCGCAAGCTCATGAAAACGCGCTCGGGCGAGAACGTCCCGTTGCAGCATTTGCTCAGCGAAGCGGTGCGCCGCGCTGAAGCCATCGTCGCCGAGAAAAATCCGGAGCTGAGCGCGGACGAGCGCAGGGAGATCGCCGGGATCATCGGGTTGGGAGCGATCAAGTACGCCGATCTCTCCCAGTATCGCATGACCGACTACGTCTTCTCCTTCGACCGCATGCTCTCGCTTCACGGCAACACCGCCCCTTATCTCCAGAACGCCTACGTCCGCATCCGCTCGATCTTCCGGAAACTGAACGCAGAGTTCACCGCGCCGCCACAAATCTCCCTGGTAGAACCGGCGGAACTCCAACTCGGCAAAAAACTCTGCCAGTTTCCTGAGATCGTTCCGCAGGTTCTGAACGATTTCCGGCCGAACCTCCTCGCAAATTATCTCTTCGAACTGGCCAACACCTTCCACGCCTTCTACGAAGCCTGCCCGGTGCTGAAAGCGGAAGGACCTGCCCGTTCTTCGCGCCTGGCCTTATGCCAACTTACCGCCCGCGTCCTCGAGCGCGGCCTTCATCTCCTCGGCATCAAGGTGCCTGAGCGGATGTAGGGAAGACTTCAACCGTCCACTGGCGCTCTATCACCAGACTGGCCGTGGAATGTTCCGAGCGATCATTGCCGATGAGGAGGATCATGAGAGGTTCCTGGACTTGCTGGAGCGCTCTGTGAGAAAATTTGCCGTCTCAATTTAGTGACCCCGCCCCCCACGCTTCATCCTAGATCCATACAAAGGTTCGTCCGATTGGAACAGCGAAGGGAGGGGTAAGAAATATTCTCGAAGCATTTAGAGAAAGATACCCGCTTCCACGCCCAGAGGCCATTAGTCTATAAGAATCGTGAATCTATGCGGTCCACCGTCTTGAGCCGGAAGTTCGTCTCCATTGCCTTGGCGCTTCTAATAGCCATAGGAGCCGCGAGTTGGTGCGTCTATCAGTTCACCGGCGGAGTAGCGTACTCTAAAGAGAATCGTGTCCAATCGGACCTTCAGATGCTGGTTACCCAAGTTGATTTGTATAAGGCCGAACATGGCCACTATCCTGTTAATGCCGAAGGTCTAGCGGCTTTAGCGAATCGCAGCAACTTACCAAACTACCACCAGTTTCTGATGTTCGTTCCCATCGATCCGTGGGGGAACGGCTACCGGTATGCTTATCCCGGCATCCGAAACACCGACAGCTTTGACGTCTACTCATTTGGTCCGGATGGGAAAAAAAGTGGCGATGATCTTTATCCTTCCTCTGACACCAATCGCAAACCTAAGTAATAGAATGGACAATGAGCAGGCATGAGTATGAAGGGGCGATGTATAATCTTGTCGCCGCAGCGAAGTTGGAGTTACGACATTCAGCAAATATTTCCGTGATTGTGGGTCTCTTAGTTATATTCGTGGTGATTAGATTGTTCCTTATATTTGGATCGACAGTGCTTTTCTTCCCAAGGACTGCCCAGAGGTACCTGATCGCAATGTTTGACACCAATGATGATGACATTGCCGCGCGGCACCTTCACAGGCGGTTACGGAATCAGAATTACCCTTTTGAGCTGCGGGCAACCGGCGGAATCTGTCTCGGAACCTTGGTTTTGCTTGCTCATATTCTTCACATTCTCTGACAAATAGCTAATTAGAAGGGGAAGTAGAGGTCGGTCCCGACGATTCAGTCCATCTAGGGTGCGCGTGTATGCCTCACCGCGGTAACGTGAGAGCGAATCGACGGAGATGCGAGGAGTTCATTACGCATCGTCGTCAAAGCGGAAGGCGTCGAGGTCCTCGACGCGGCTGGTAAGAGGAAGAATTGGCGCGGGGTGCGCGGACGGGTGAAGAAACGGGCGCGGCGCGGGTGCCTGCGGTAGAGTCTTTCATGATCGATCCGGATGCCATTCCTGACCTGAGCGAGTCCGTGGCGGCGCATGCGCGTAAGGATTTGCCGCTCTTGCGCGCCGGAATGACGGTACAGCAGGCGCTGGATCAGATTCGGACCGAGGGCGTGGGCGAACGCGTGATTTATTTTTACGCGGTGGATGATGAGCAAAAGCTGGTGGGCGTGTTGCCGACTCGCCGTCTCTTGACGGCGCCGCTCGCGGCGCGCCTGGACGAGATCATGATCCGCCGGGTTATCGCCGTTCCGCAGAGTGCCACCGTGCTGGAGGCGTGCGAGTTTTTCGTGCTCTACAAGTTCCTTGCCTTTCCGGTGGTGGATCGGGAGAAGCGCGTCGTCGGGGTGGTGGATTTGGGTCTTTTCCAGCAGGAATTCATCGAAGCGGAAGAGCGCGAGGGGACGCGTCCTCTGCCCGATGCATTCTTCGAAGCGCTCGGTTTTCGGTTGTCCGAAATTCGAGGCGCGTCGCCTTTTCGCGTGTTCCGTTATCGCTTTCCCTGGTTGATGGCCACGGTGGGGAGCGGCACGATCTGCGCGCTGCTGGCGGGCGCTTTCGAAACCACGCTGGCTGGCAGCGTGGTCATCGCTTTTTTTCTCACCATGGTGCTAGGGCTGAACGAGAGCGTGAGCATGCAATCGATGACGGTGACGATTCAGGCGTTGCGGACCACGCCGCTGACACGTCGCTGGTTTTTCGAAACCTTCCGGCGCGAGGCGGCCACGGCCGCGCTGCTCGGGCTGGGCTGCGGTCTGATCGTGGGCCTGATCGTCTGGCTCTGGCGCGGGGAGCTGCTGGCCGCGGGCGTGATCGGTGGCAGTATCGCGCTCTCGCTCCTAACAGCGTGTCTGTTCGGATTAAGCGTGCCGTCGCTCTTGCATGGTCTGAAACTTGATCCGAAGATCGCGGCCGGCCCGGTCACGCTCGCCTTCGCCGATTTTTTCGCGCTGACGTTCTACTTCGGCATCGCAGCCCTGGTTTTGTAGCGCGCGTCCGGTGGCGCACCGGTGGAGGTGGCCTAATCCATTCCGCGCGTAAAGCGGTTCATCCAGGAAGCGGTCTGCCCTAGGAAGTAATCGAGATTCGCGACGAGGTCCTGGCCGAAACTGGAGAAGGTGATCCGCGGCGAAGCGAGGATGAGGAGCAGGCTAAGCAACGCCAGATTCATGAGATAGATGAAGACAAGCGAGAAGAAGGTGCCGTGATCGCTCAGGTCGGTCTGATTTTTCGGGATCATCCAGCAGGTGAAGGTGAAATGAAACGCCCAGGTCGCTCCAATAATCGCAAACAGGAGCTGGCCGTAGGGAGCGACGCTGATGAACAGGCTGGCGCCGCCATAGATGAGAATGGCGAGCACGCTGTAGAGCGGGAAAAAATAGGGCGCGAGCGCGATCCAGAAATTGGTGCGGTTGGTCATGATATGGCCGCCGTCGCGGCTGACGCTGAATTTGCTGACGCGCCCGCCCATGAGCCAGACCCAGAGCGCATGAGTTAGCTCGTGGCCGAAGACATAGATAATCATGGGCCGCGGCAGACCAGCGAAAGCGATGAGCCAGAGAATCGCGCCGAGGGAAAAGAACCAGAACGGGGCACCGGCCCAAAGCTGTTCCTGCAGCGTGGCCTGCGTGAAAGTGGTGAAGAAAGTGCGCGTCAGGATAAAACAGGGAGGCAGGAGAAAAAGAGCGATGACATTCTTGACCCAGCGGGTGGGAACGCTCAGTGGCTGAGCGACCGGCGCGCGGCGCGCGAGCGACGTGCTCCTGAGGCGGCGAGGCCGCCGACGAGCGGCCGTTTGCAGGTTCTGTTTCCTCGGGCGCATGAGCTGCGCCGGAGAGTAATCACAATCTACCGCTTCGATGGAAATAAATTCTTAGCGGCAGGAGAGAATAATCTTCTCTCTTTGGCCCCAGGTCGCGGAACCTCGGGCCAAGAATCAGGCCCGACCCATGTAGGCGCCAGTCCTAGTGTCGATTTTAATCGTCTCGCCTTCCTTGATGAACAGAGGAACATTGATTGTCTTGCCCGTCTCGAGCTTGGCCGG
>JBDTXE010000127.1:0-6443 GCA_040006335.1 Verrucomicrobiota bacterium
CGGACGCACGTCCCGGCTGGCTCGGTCGCAATCGCCGCGCGGCAGGCAGGGATTTACCCACAGGAATCGCCCGGCGGCTGGAACGTGATCGGCCGAACGCCAGTGCGTCTCTTCGATCCAACTGCCAATCCGCCGGCGCTCTTGCAAGCGGGCGATCGTGTCAGTTTCCACGCCATCTCGCACGCACAATTCGAGGCGATGACTCGATGACTGCCTCGATTCTTTCCGCCGGAATTCAAACCACGATTCAGGACTGCGGCCGGCCCGGCAGCCGCAAATTCGGTGTCGCTCTCGGCGGAGCGCTCGACCCTTTCGCCCTGCGAACGGTCAATCTGCTGGTGGGCAACGAAGAGGGCGCCGCCGGCTTTGAGTTGGCCAGCGGGACTCTGCGCCTTTGTTTCGATGACGATCGCCTCTTGGCCTACGCGGGCGGTCAATTCGAGTGCTTGGTCGACGGGTCTCCGGCACCGGCGCGATATTGCTTGCGCGTTCCCGCGGGTTCGCCGGTCGAGGTGAAGGCCCAACGCAGCGGACGTTGCTGGATCGCAATCTCCGGAGGGGTCGATGTGCCGCTTGTGCTCGGCAGTCGCGCCACAGATCTGCGTGCATTATTCGGCGGTCAGCTCGGTCGCGCCCTGCGCGACGGCGATGAAATTCCGCTCGGTCACGAGTCTCCCTGCGCGCGCCACATCGCGGCGCTCTTCTCCGGACCTTATTCCAACTGGAGCGCGCCGTCTTTGAATGCCCCAGTCAGAACGGTGCGCGTTGTCCCTGGCCGACATTGGGAGGAGCTGGATGGAGAGGCGCAGGACCAATTCCTCGGCAAAAGCCTGCGCGTGGATTCGCGTTCCGATCGGATGGGCGTCCGACTCGAAGGAGTCGAACTGCCTCCGCCTGGTCGCGAATTTGTTTCGGAGGCGGTGGCGCCCGGCACCGTGCAACTGCCACCCGACGGCGCGCCCATTCTTCTGTTGGCCGATTGCCAAACCATCGGAGGCTACGCCAGAATCGCGCACGTGATCAGTGTCGATCTCGCGCGCACGGCGCAGTGGCGGCCATTGGACGAGGTTCGTTTTGAAATGGTGACAATCGAGCACGCGCGCGAATTACTCTGGGAGCGGGAACGCGACCTCGCCTTCTTCCGCGCCGGCCTCAAGCTGCGGCTGCAATGAGGAAAACGATCGATCTCAACGCCGACCTGGGCGAGGGCGCGGGTTCCGACGAGCAAATGCTGGGACTCGTTAGTTCCGCCAACATCGCCTGTGGCCTGCACGCGGGTAATCCCGCTTCCATCTTGGCCACGATCGAGGTGGCGAAGCGACTCCAGGTCGCGATCGGGGCGCATCCCAGCCTGAACGATCGAGTCAATTTCGGGCGCTCCGAGCAAGGCACTTCGCCGGACGAGGTCTTCGCGCTCACCACTTATCAGGTGGGCGCGATGCAGGCGCTTTGCCGTGCAGCGCGCGTAAAGCTCAGGCACGTGAAGCCGCACGGCGCGCTCTACCATATGGCGGCGCGCGAGCGCCCTCTCGCGGACGCTGTCGCGCGAGCGATCGCCGGGCTCGACTCTGGTCTGATTCTCTTCGGTCCTCCGGCAAGCGCCCTGGTCGAGGCTGGGCGGGAGAAAGGACTCACTGTCGCGATGGAGTTTTTTGCGGATCGCAATTATCTGCCCGACGGCTCGTTGGTCCCGCGTTCCCGCAGCGACGCGTTGCTGCCCGACGCCAAGGCAGCAGCGGCGCGCGCCTTGCAAATGTTGCGCGAGAATCGTGTCAGAGCGGTGGATGGAAGCGATGTGGCGCTCTCGGCGGAGACGATCTGCGTTCACGGCGATACGCCGCAGGCCGTCGAATTCGTGCGCGCACTCCGCGCCGAGCTCGAGGGTGCCGGAATCGCAATCCGCGCCCCGAGAAGTCAATCGTGATCGACCCGCCAATTCCGCCGGACACTCCAGCGTCCGGCGTGTTGCCCCGCCGCCTCGGCCGGCTCGACGCCACCATGATCGTGATGGGATCAATGATCGGCTCGGGCATCTTCATTACCTCCGCGGAGTCGGCCCGTCTGATCGGCGCGCCCGGCTGGCTTTTGCTGGCGTGGGGAGTGGCGGGACTGCTAACGATGGCTGGCGCGTTTTGCTGCGCCGAACTGGGCACGATGATGCCGCGCGCTGGCGGCGTCTACGTCTTCCTGCGCGAAGCCTACGGACCCGCGATTGGATTTCTCTTTGGCTGGAGTTTGTTTCTGGTGGTGCAAACGGGAACGATCGCAGCGGTGGCGATCGCGTTCGCCCGTTTCCTGGGCGTGTTTCTGCCGGTGGTGGCGGGCGAGCGCTATTTGATTCCGCCCATCCCCATCGGTCAGTATGCGCTCAGTCTTTCGACCGAGCAGCTCGTGGCCATTCTTCTGGTCGCCTTTCTCACCTGGTTGAACACACGCGGCGTCGCGCCCGGCAAAATAGTGCAGAACACCTTTACCATCGCCAAAACGGCAGCATTGGCCGCGCTGGTCGTTCTCGGGTTGACGCTGGGATGGAAAGCCGGCAGCGCGGCCCTTGGTTCGAGCTGGTGGAATTCGTGGGCGAACGGCTGGAATCCACCAACCGCGCAGCATGGTTTCACCGTGGTCGGACCTCTCGCTCTCGTGCTCCTGTTCGGACGAGCGATGGTGGGGCCGGTCTTCGCGCAGACCGCCTGGACGAACGTCACTTTCGTCGGCGGGGAGATTCGCGATCCAAATCGAAACCTCGCCCCCGCGCTCATCCGCGGCTGCGCCCTGGTCGTGGTCCTCTATGTCCTCGCGAACCTGGCCTACATCGCCACTTTGCCGTTCAGCGGAATCGAACACGCGCCACAAAATCGCGTCGCCCTGGCGGCGATGGGCGCACTCTTCGGCCCACCCGGCGCTTTTGCCATGGCCGGGGCAATCCTCATTTCTACCTTTGGATGCAATAACGGGCTGATCCTCGCCGGCGCACGCGTCTACTACGCCATGGCGCGGGACGGCCTCTTCTTCCGGAGAATTGCGACCACAAACGATCGCTCCGTGCCGGCGGCGGCCCTGGTGGCGCAGGGGGTTTGGACCGCGTTCCTCATCCTGCCACGAACCGTTAGCACCGATCCCGCGACGGGAATCGTCACCCACGGCAATGTCTACAGCCAGTTACTGGAATACGTCGTCTCCGCTGATCTTGTCTTCTACATTCTGCTCGTTTTTGCCGTCATCGTCTTGCGGCGAAAGCAGCCGCAGACGGAACGGCCTTATCGAACGTGGGGATATCCCGTCATCCCAGTTATTGCACTGCTGGTGGCGGCGCTCCTGATCATCGATCTCGCTTTTCTCGCGCCCGCCACCTCCGGCATTGGCGTTGCCATCGTCCTTAGTGGCATTCCCGTCTATTTGGCGTGGCGTCGGCGGCAGGCGTAATCAGCGCGCCGATTCGGGCGATGCCAGCCCGAAATGCTAGCGGCGAATGGAAGAGGCGAGCGCTTCCCGCTTCGGGGCCAGCCAGACCTCGCGCCCGACGAGGTAGAGCAACGCGCAAATAATCGCGAAAGGAACAAGGGCGAGGAGATCGGCGTGGGCCCCGCTGAAGAATGGGTTGTGCGCGATCGACCACTGTTCGATCCCGTCGAGCGCGTCCTTAAACGGAATATTCATGAAGGCGAAGATGACACCCGCGAGCGTGCCGCCGGCGATGTAACCGGACGCAAGGAGGACGCCGTTGCTCTTGTCGCCTTCCGCGACCAGTTGATCTTCCGTTAGCTCCGCGCCGGCATGTTTGCGCCGCGTGTATCGATCGACCAGCAGCCGGATCAACCCGCCGACCCAAACCGGGGCCGAAGTGGAAATGGGAAGATAGACTCCGACCGCGAAGGCGAGCGATGGAATGCCCGAAAGTTCGAGGACGATGGCGATGAAAACGCCGAGCAGGATCAATCCCCAAGGCAGCTGACCGCTCAGAATCCCCTTGATGATATACGACATCAGGGTGGCCTTCGGCGCGGTGAACTTCTGCACGCTCGAGCCGTCGGGACGCTTGTCGTAGACACCATTGATGCCCGGGTCCACGAGATAGACCGGCGTTCCCTGGTCATTCACAAGATAACGGCCGGCCGGTCCGTGCTCAGCGGTAGTTTTATGAAAGACGAAATATTCTCGCGTGTCGCCACCGGCTTGCGCACCCGCGAGTCGCTCACGCTTCGGCGTGCCGCTCGAATTCTTTTCGAAGTCGGCGGGGGCGGCGTGAAAGGCGGAGGCGAAAGCGAAATCCTTGTTACCCGCCACGGGAACGTAGACCGTGCCGGATTCGTTAAACTTCATCAGGATCGGTCCAATCACGAGACAGGACGCGAGGGTGCCGATGAGAATGGCGATCTGCTGATATTTCGGGGTGGAGCCGACGAGAAATCCCGTCTTCAGATCTTGCGAGGTGGTGCCGCCATTCGACGAGGCGATGCAAACAATTCCGCCAATTGAAAGAGCGGTGACGAAGTAGGGCGGCGCCGTCCAGCCCACGAGCAGAAAGCAGAGACAGGTCAACAACAGCGTCGCGACGGTGATGCCGGAAGTTGGGCAGGAGGAGGAGCCGACCTCGCCGGTGAGCCGCGACGAGACGGTGGTAAAAACGAATCCGATACCGACGATAAGAAGGGCGCCCAACAAATTGAAACGGAGGTTCAGTTGCGGCACGAGCATGATGAGCACGAGCAGCGCGATGATTCCGCCGATGACCCATTTCATCGAAAGGTCCTGATCAGTCCGCGCAGCCGTAGCTTTCGCCGTGCGCGCGTCCCGCAGATCGGCGAGTCCGCCTTTCAGCCCGTGCCAGATCAAGGGCAGGGAACGCACCAGACTGATGATTCCACCCGCCGCCACCGCACCAGCACCAATATAAAGAATGTAGCCGTGCTGAAGTTGATCGACACTCATCTCCGCAATCGTCCGGGTCGTTTCCGGAGAAACTGGCCCCGTGACTAACGACCCGAAATATTTGATCGCAGGGATCAGGACCAGATAGGACAACACGCCGCCGCCCATCATCATCCCGGCAATGCGCGGACCGATAATGTAACCGACGCCGAGGAGCGCCGGATTGTTCTCAATCGAGATCGACGCACCCTGAAATGGCTTCGCGAAGACTTTCTCGGGAATTTCCTTCATCGCTTTCAGGATCTCGAGCGCGCCGTAGTAAATGAAACCGATGGCGAAGCCGCCGATAATTACCTTGCCACCGCTGACCGCTTCATCGACCGCAGCCGTGTTGCGCTCATCGGACCGCGCGGCGGCGCGGGATTCCGCCGAGGCACCAGCTTTCAACACCTCCGCGCAGGCAGTGCCTTCCGGGTATTTCAGATAGCCGTGTTGGTGAACGATGAGGGCGCGCCGCGTCGGGATCATCATCAGGATGCCGAGCAAGCCGCCGAGGATCGCCACCCACATCACGCGCACGATTTCGAGATCGAAGCCGAGGATCATGATCGCCGGCATGGTCACGCCGAGACCGAACGCGATCGATTCTCCCGCCGAGCCGGCAGTCTGCACGATGTTGTTCTCCAGAATGGTGGAATCGCGCAGCCCAAACTTTGAGAGCACGCGAAAGATCGTGATCGAGAGAACCGCGACTGGAATCGACGCACTGACGGTGAGGCCGACCTTGAGCACGAGGTAAAGCGATGACGCGCCAAAGACGATACCGAGCAGGGCGCCGAGGATGATCGGCAAAGGAGTGAACTCACGCAGCCGCGCGCTCGCCGGGATATAGGGCTTGAAATTAGCCGCGAGCGGATTGGCCGGCTTGAACCCGACGATGTCGGGCATCTCGTTAGGCGGATTGGCGAGGTCGATCTTTGCCATCGGAGAAGTTTGTCGCAGAGCCGCGTGGACTAGTAGATCAAATTCTCTCTCCCGCTGCGATTAATTTCAGGTCAATCCGCCGCTCGGCGGGATGTGTATCGACTCGAAGCTATTTCAGCCAGGCGATCTTTATTTCCTGAGCCAGCGCCTTGAACTCCGAATCGCCCGTCACGAGTTCGGCCCCTTGTATTTTCGCGAGGGCCGCGGCAAAGGCGTCGGCATAAGAAATTTTGTGCGTCGCTTTCAAGATCGCGGCCTGCCGCACGAGCCGTAGGTCATCATCGACCGAAATTAATTTGATCGGCATCGCGGCTATTTCTTTCGCCTTTTGTTCCGCCATTTCGGGCGAGACGCCTCGCCTGATCGAATAATAAATCTCGCCCCAATTGACCACGCACATCAAACACTCGTGCGTCCCTGCGCTGGCTTTGTGCAGCAGCCGCTCGACTTCTTCCGCCGCGGGCTCGTCATGAAAAAGAGCCATCAAAGCCCAGCTATCGAGAACCTGGCCGAAGTGCGACCGATCACCTTCAGGTCGCCGCGTCCCCGGTCGAATTGACCATCGGCAGCACCGCGATTGATTTCTCGGG
>JBDTXE010000128.1:0-6423 GCA_040006335.1 Verrucomicrobiota bacterium
CCTCGCGTGCTGGCGACGGCGCCCCCGCCTTCGCGAACTTTCCCTTTGAGGATGCAGAAAAGACTGTTTCGGCGAGGCGCCGAAACCAGCACGCGGGGGCGCGTGCGCTCCCCGGAGTCCAGCCCACCCGATGAAAGAACTTTGCGACATCATCTGCGCCTATGAGGCCCGCCGCGGCGGAGCGTTTGCGCTCGCCACCCTGGTGCGCACGCAGGGTTCCAGTTACCGCCGCCCGGGCGCGCGCATGCTCATCGCGGACGATGGCAGCTATGTTGGCGCCCTCAGCGGCGGCTGTCTCGAGGAAGAAGTCGCCACGCGGGCGCAGGAAGTGATCACCAGCGGCACGCCGGCGCTGCTCCATTTTGACACGAGGCTGCGCTACGGCTGCAATGGCGCGATCGATATTCTCGTGGAGAGATTGCCGCGCGGATTTCTCGAGGGCATCGCCGAGGCTTTCCGCGCCCGGCGCTTCTGTGTAGCTGCGACGGACTCGTTAGGTAGCCGCTTATTGAACTCGATCGGTGAAGCACGAAACGATGCCTTCGTGCAGGAAATCACGCCGCCGCTTCAGCTCCTGCTCATCGGCGAAGGCCCGGACAGCCCGGCCCTGCGCGCCTTCGCCCAAACTCTCGGCTGGAAAGTCGTCGAAGCCGAGGAAGCGGCCGCGTTGCCTAACGAGTTCGACGAATGGACCGCGGCGATCGTGAAGACGCACAACTACGGCCGCGACTTTGCCGCACTCGAAAAGCTCATGCCGATCGGTCTGCGCTACGTCGCGCTGCTCGGCCCGCGCCGACGCCGCGATCAGTTGCTCCACGCGCTCGCCGATGCCGGCGTGGATTCCCGCTCGGAACTTTTCGCTCCCGGAGGACTCGATATCGGTGCCGAAGCGCCCGAAGAGATCGCGCTCGCCATGATCGCGGAAATTCAAGCGACTTTCGCCGGGGCCAAGGCCGAATCTCTGCGCCAGCGCCGGGCCGCGATTCACCTCACGCGCGCGCTGGCAGTGGCGTGAGCGTCGGGGCTCTGGTCTTGGCCGCCGGTGGATCGATCCGCCTCGGCGAGCCGAAACAGCTCCTGCTCTACCGCGGTCAAAGCTTCGTCAGGCGCGCGGTCGCGGCCGCTCTTGACGCCGATTGCGAGCCCGTGGTCGTGGTCGTCGGACGCGACCGCGCAAGAATCGCGGCGGCCTTGCGGGGCTTGCCGGTCACACTCGTGCCTAACGACGATTGGGAACGCGGCATCGGAAGCTCGATTCGTCTTGGGACAGCGTCGGTCGAGAATTGCAGCGCGATCGTGATCATCGCGTGCGATCAACCACAGGTGAGCCGGGAATTGCTTCGGCAACTGCGCGCGCTTCAGGCAGCGACAGGAAAGCCCATCATCGCGTCGGCCTACGCCGCGACCCGAGGAGTGCCGGCGCTTTTCGCGCAGAGCTATTTCGAAGCGCTCGTCGCACTGCCCGACGGAGAGGGCGCGAAAGCGATCATTGCCGCGCACCCGGAAGATGTGGCGACGGTCGATTTCCCAGAGGGCGCGATCGACATCGACACGCCGGGCGATTACCTCCAGTTGCCTAACGATCTATGAATCCTGGCGCAAAAAAGCGCGCTCGAGGTCGACCTTTTGGCCAACCAAGGGCGCGCGCTTGGTTCCGGGTTTTTGGTGATGCGCAGACCATCCTACGAGGATGCTGCCAATCGACACCTTGTTGGTTATTATTATGCGACCTTGAAGGCTATCCTACACCAACTATGCTCCTTAGTTTTTACGAGATTATCGTCCAGCACCCGATCGCCACTGTTGTAAGCATCGGCGTGGCGGCGATCGCCGCGTTTCTAATCAATTGGTTCGCCGGCTTTTTGCGCATTTAAATATGCGCTTGGCTCTAATCGGCTGGCCGGTTTACAGAACCAGATTACTGGATGTGTGGTCATCCGGACAGATGGCGACAACATCAGTTGTCATGAGGCTACATTCCTTGCGCTGCCACGCACTTTCTTCGCTCCGTAATAACGCCCTGAAGGTGAATGGCGGTAAAGCCCGATCACGTTGGGAACTTTGGCGTAGGCGACGGGACTGGGACGCGGTTATAACTCCTGGATCGAGACGCTCTTTTCGCTTGCTGAAATTTTTCTTTGCGTCGACCATAACCGCCCAATTCCTCGCACTTTTTTTGATTCGGGGGTGTAGCTCATCTGGTAGAGCGCGTCGTTCGCAATGACTTTTGTGATTTTGTGAACTCGCCGGGACTAGGGCATACACGACCAGACTCATGCGATCGCTAAAAGAAAGCGCCGTTGATCAACTCTGCACAATCGTGCGGACTGACCTGGATAGGGGCAGACCGAATTTTCTATACCGGGGGGCGCAACGGGTGGACCCCGAAGAGCAATAGTCGTGATGGTCCAATAAATTCTCCGACGGTGACTAACCCCGAGCAACCACCGCGCACATCATTCAGTCCGAGGTTGGCATATTCCAGAACCGAATTGGCGTCATTAATGGGTATTTCCACTCGCAGCCTCCAGCGTCTTGAACAGCGCGGATTAATCCGGAGCTCGAAAGCGTTGAGGAAGAAACTGTATTCACATTGTGAAGTAACTCGTTTTCTGGACCAAACCTAGTGCCTGAACCCCGCCTGGATCACCCGGCTCCTCCCTTGCGCTCCTGACGCGGGAGGAAGGCTCGTCTTGTGCCGAGGAACATTGACGGAGAGACTAGCTTGGACACCCTGATGGCCCAGACTGGCCTCTATCGTTTAATGGTCTCCACCTCCGCCGTTCGCTTTCGCTGCCAGGCTTTTTTCACCGGCATGAAGCGGCCCTGTGACGGAGCTTGCGACCGATCTTGATTCTCTTTCGTCTCGACTCCATTGGATTCCCTCCTTAAAACACCCTTACCTTTTATGGTTGCCGGGCGGAAGAACCTCGCGGCACCACACCCGATAACAGGCGAAAGGGCGGCTGAATCAGCCGTCGGTTAAAGGTACTCGTCGCTGTCTCTGCGACTGGGTTGAAACCTCGATGTCACATTAATGACGCGGAAACTTAACATTTCTGCCGTTGCACGCTGAACGTGAGGGCCTCAGCTTTAGAGAGCAACCCGTAGCACTTGTGTGCTTGCAGCTCATCTCAATCAACGTCGATCCATCCATTCTTCTTTATGAAAAACCCGATTAAATTTGCAGCTATCGCGATCACGGCTCTGGCCGGCTCTCTTGCTCTGACTTCAGCAGACGATCTTGTTAACAGAAACTCTGCAACAGCGGGCCGTGCGCCTCGGGTGCAGCATGTCCTGTTGCTCAGTGTCGATGGCATGCACGCGCTCGATCTCGCCAATCTCACAAAGACGAACCCTGCCTCCGCGCTGGGACAGCTGTCGCGCCAGGGCGTTACGTACACACATGCTTTCACCATGCAGCCTTCCGACTCTTTCCCGGGCTTGCTGTCGATCATTACCGGTGGGTCGCCCATCTCGACCGGGGTCTGGTATGATAACAGTTACGATCGCGCTTTACTTCCGCCGATTACCTTTGGTGGAGGGTCCACTCCGGGAACGAATGTTCTCTACGACGAGTCAATCGATCTCAACCCGGACGCGCGCGACGGCGGCGGCGGAATCAATCCCGACGCGCTCCCGCGCGATCCGGTGACCGGTGCTCCCGTCTATCCTCACCAATTCCTCAAGGCGAACACCATCTTCGAAGTGGCTCATCGCGCTCATCTGCGGACGGCTTGGAGCGACAAGCACCTGGCCTATGATCTCGTCCAAGGTCCTTCCGGCCAGGGCGTGGACGACTTATTTAATCCGGAAATAGCAGCCCCAAACCCTGCCCATCCCACCGTCGGCACGACTTCGAGTGTGCAGGCAACTGAAGATTACGATGACACCAAGGTCGCGGCGATCCTGAACGAAATTGCCGGCTACGATCACACCGGCACGACTCAGGTAGGTGTGCCAGCCATTTTCGGGATGAACTTCCAAGCAGTAAGTGTCGGCCAAAAGTTAAAGACCAATGTCCTCCGCGACGGCTCGGCTCCGCCGCCCGACATGGTGACTGGTGGTTACATTGATGGCCAGGGCGTTCCCCAGCCAGCGCTGGCCGAGGCCATCGCCCATACCGACGCTTCCATCGGGCGAATGGTAGCCGCCCTGCGGGCCAACGGCCTCCGAGAGTCCACCTTGATCATCGTCACGGCCAAGCATGGTCAATCACCGATCGATCCGAACAAACTTGTGCTTGCAGGTGAGAGCACGATCCCTGACATCGTTGGTCCCTCCCTTATCGCCCAGGCGACCGAGGATGACGTCGCACTGCTTTGGCTCACGGATCAGAGCCGGACAGACGCTGCTGTCGCCTTACTCGAAGCGAACCTAGCCGTCGCTCATATCGACACGATCTTCGCCGGCCTTAGCCTTCGGCTGCAGTTTCGGAATCCGCGGAATGACTCGCGCACGCCGGACATCATCGTGCAACCAGTTGCAGGAGTTATTTACACGGACTCCACGAAGAAGATAGCGGAACACGGCGGCTTCGACCTTGATGACACCAACGTGGTCTTGGTCCTCTCGAATCCTAGGCTCGATCCCCGGACGATCAAGACTCCCGTCCAAACGATGCAGATCGCCCCGACCATCTTGGGCAGTCTGGGGCTCGATCCTCAAAGCCTGAAGGCGGTGCGGAAAGAGGCCGTCAAAAGCCTCCCTGGACTCGGAAAGGAGCACGACGAGTAACAGTAGCCATGGCAGGTTTACGCGATTGTGAAGATCGCGCCAAATGGGTGTAACAGAACGGCTCCAGTTTCTCCACGTCGCACCAAGCGACGCCTAACCAAAGAGGCTGCCGAATGGCTCAGATTTTTGTTGACTATTATTCTGCGGCCCTGAAGGCTCCCTACACCAACTATGATCCTTAGTTTTTACGAGATTATCGTCCACCACCCCATCGCGATTGTTATAGGCATTGGTGCGGTGGCGATCGCCGCATTTCTAGTCAATTGGTTCGCTGGCTTTTTGCGCATGTGAATATTTTATCGGCTCTGATCGGCTCGCCGGTTTAGAGAGGCGGTTTCCTGCAGGTGTGGTCGTCCGGACAGATGGCGACAAGAAGAAGAGCAGCAAGAAGGCCACCGTCCTTGAGTTAGGTTCGCCACTTTGAGATGACTCGACGCTGTGGTTCGCGAAAGCGTCTGCCTTCCGTGTCGGACGGGCGCGAATCGTAGCAACGGCCGAGCGTTCAAATCGGGGTCGATTTAAAGCGCTGACGGCTCAGACTGGCAGGTCCGTTGACCGGGTCTTTGCCCCCTCACGCGACTCGCCCGCCCCTATCGCGGCAACGGCTGGGGCGAACCCGCGGGCTTTGTCGGGTTGTTCAGTTGAGTGCTTTGGCTTTCTTTTACGTGCCTGCGGTGGCGCTTATGTTTGGTATGACGTCGGACGCGATGTTTCGCCAACTTGGAGGGGCTCGGTGCTGCAATGGTCGTGGTCGGCGCACTAGTCGCGGGCGCCGCGGTCGTAGCATTGGGCTGCTGGGCGCCGGTCGAGAGGGCAAGCCCGGTGCTGAGTCCAGCGATGAGTGCTAAGTGGATGATTTTCATATTGTAATAGTCAGTGACGGCATCCTGGATACAATTACTCGACTCCGGCTCGATAAATGGACGGGGAAAGTTTGCTGGGGAGGGATGCGAGAGTTAGCTGGCCTACGAAACGTGAGGGAGCTCTGCGGTCGCCGCGTCGACCGTATATTCGCCTCCGCGTCGGTTCACCCCGTTTCGTGCATTTGTTTTCATGCATTCCGGGAGGCCGAATTGAGCGGCGATTCGCTTGTCGAGGTTGTGTGTTCACCCTAAGGGCCGGGGATGACGAAAATATCCTGTTTGGTGTTTATTTAGGCGGCGCGCAACGTCGCGTGCATGGCCAACGTGCAACGGCAGGGAGTCCGCTCGGCGTGCTTCGCGGGTCTGCCCGAGTCGGTGCAGCTGCCCCGCTCTCTTCCCGCCAAGCTGGGATTGGCCCAGCGAGAGCAAGCATCTGACTTGATCGGCCCGACCGAGCAAAGCGGTTAAGTGGCCTGTCCGGTGACTCTGAGCGGGCCGTGCTACAACTGATGCGCGCTCAATAAGCCTGATCCCGAGGAGGGGACACAAGCCGCGGAGTCCTAGCCGGCGCCGGCCATCGAGCCGGCCATCGTCGCTTCGTGATGGGCGCTCGAAAAATCCTCCTCGCCGTGCTCGAAAATCAGTTCGTTCTTCGCGATCACGATGCGCGCGCCGTCGGCCAGGGTCGTCGGCATAACGACGCGCTGCTCGTTCACGACGCCAGCACCGCATTGCCGAAGAGCGCGCGCAACGCGCCTACGCCGAAAAGTCGGCGAAACGGACGAGCGAAATGAAAGCGCGCAAGACGCGTTACATCGCAGTC
>JBDTXE010000129.1:0-6377 GCA_040006335.1 Verrucomicrobiota bacterium
GATTTCGAACAGTTCGGCACCGTCACTGCCTCGCTGGGCGCGGAGTCGATCAAGATCGGGCCATCGGCAGATGGAGCGGCCGTCTACGAATTCGGCGTCGAGTCGCAGCCTCTCGTCGCCATGCTTACTTTTGAAATCGCGGCGGCGCGGATCGATTCACCGCCGGAAATCGCTGTCAACGGTCACGCCCTCGGCGCCGCAGCCCTGCTCCTGCCGGCGCTGGCCGATCCCGGTTATCGGGGAGAAATGCGCCGGATGCTGCACGAGATGCACTTTGAATACACCGGCTGGCTGCGCGCGCAGATCCTGGTGCCAGCACAGCTGTTGCACAGCGGGACCAATGAGATCGCGGTCCTCAACGGCCGTAATGCCGACAATTCCGTCATCCGCTCCACCCAGATCCAGCTCAAATATCTTTGGGATAAGTCCGATTATATATTGAAACCGGACCGGTAAGCGCTTGGGTAGGGCTTGATGCGCAGGAAAAATCAAGCTTTCACCTTGTTGGAGATCATGCTGGTGGTCACTATTATCGCGCTGCTCATGGGCACAGCGATCTGGCGCCTGGCCGGTAACGTGGAAGTGGGCCGCAAGGTCCGCGTGCAGGGCGACATCCAGGCGATCAGCACCCAGCTGAAGCTTTATCAGAGCCTCAACGGGTTCTACCCCACGACCGAGCAGGGGCTGCAGGCCCTCGTCACCCAACCAACGACCGAGCCGCGCCCTTCGCGTTGGACGCAATTAATGACGGACGTGCAAAAAGATCCGTGGGCCATGCCCTACGTTTACGTCTCTCCGGGAAAGAAAAATTCGACCGGTTACGATCTTTACTCGGCGGGACCTGATCGGACTCCGGACACCGGCGACGACGATCCGGGGAATTAGTTTTCTTCGTCTTCCGTATCCGGCACAGGAGTCGGGACCGGAGTTGGAATGGTCACAGCCGGATTGCGCTGAATCATGCCCCGCGAGCGGAAGCGGGTAGGCGGTACATTTACTCCAGCGGCGGGAAAAGGCGGCGGCACCAGCGCCTGCGGCGGTAGCGAAGGTATCGGGGCTGGTTTCGGATAGGCCGGGTTCACCGGAACCGGGACGGGCGCAAGCGGATTGATCGCGGGCTGGACCGGCAACTGCAGCTGCGCCTGGGGCGCGCTTCCCACGGGCTGCAGGAGAAGCGCCTGATTGAAGGCCAACGTGGCATATTTCCCATCCTTGGTGATCGTGACCTTGGTCTCGCCAACCCGATCGGACCATTCAATATGTGCAATGCCGTAACCGCCGTCCGGAGTCTTGGTCGTCGGATATTTTTTGAAATTCCGATCGATGCTGGAAGCGATCGTGGCGATATCTTCCGCCGACGAATGCGCCGCATTGGCGATGTAAAGATCTTTTGCGAAATCGGGCGTGGCGGAAGGAGCGACCGCGGTCGCGACCGCAAAGGGCGAGCGTTTTAGCATCGGCGCGAAACGCGAAAAATCCGGCCGGGTCGGAACAACTTCGTCGGCGTAAGCGATGACTCCGCACGCAGCGAGCAGGGAAAGAATCAGGACAGATCTTTTCATTTTTTGGTCGCAGCCCCGGTCGGCGCATACCAGCGGGCGATTTTAAATTTACCGCGCATTTGGGCAGCGTCGGTGGGATCGACTTCCAGGCGGACGCTTTCGAAAACAACAAACGAATCGGGAGTCTGCAAATCGTAGAGGAAATGCACCAGCGGCGGCCAGGGACTTTTCGTATCGATGGAGGCGAAGGCGGGCTGATAAGATGGCGTCGCGTCGCCCGTGCCGATGACGGGATTCTCCAGCCCGATGTTATATTTGGCTGCGGTTTGTTTCACCTGGTCCAAGAGCGTAGAAGCATCTGCCGGCCCGCGGAAGGCAGGCTGATGTTGCTTCAGCCATTGCTGCCTTTTATTCCAGAGCTCCGCATCGCGCAGATAGACGCTCTGATCATGTTGCGTCGCCTGGCGCTTCGCCACCTCGGCGCCAAGGCCGCGGCTCACTCCCAGGAGCCAGCTCCAGAGAAAGAGATTGATCAACGCAAAGACGGTCCCGGCCACAAGGAGGGAGAGCACGCGTTCGCGCCTGTTTAATTTGGTGAACCAGGCCGGCATCATCGCGGTTTTCCTTCCAGTCGGAATTGAGCGTGATCGTTCGGTAAAATACGGGGAGATGGCATCTCGAAGATAAACCGCGCCAGCGATGGATTCTTCTTCACCTTCTCGGCGAATTGGTAGGCCAGTGCGGTACTCTTGGCCTCGCCCTCGACCGAAATCTGCCGCGCCGATTGGTTATAGGCGGTGATGCGAACATCGGGAGACGGCAGGCTATCGTAGAGAGACAGCAGCAGACCGATCGGGTAAAACTGGGGTTCGAGCGCCGGCTCGAGCGACCGCCAATCCGCCGCGGCTCGCTGGACGGAGGCGGCGCGCGGTGCGTCCTGCCGAATCTGGCGATCGAGCTGGCCCGCGCGAACCTTGAGGTAAACCAAATGAAGGAGCGATAGCGCAATGATACCGCCGTAAATGGCGAGGCCCAGTTTGATCCGCTTGCGCCACTGACCCTGGCGCGCGCGTCGATCCCGGAGATTGCGCCAGTCCTGCGGCAGCAGGTTAATCGCGGTGTCGGCTGGCGGGGTTTCAATCCCAACAATTTCGATCTTCGAGCCGAGCGTTCGCCCGACCATTTCGCGCAGGCCGAAGCACTTTTCGTCGACGATGACGTTTTGAAAGGAGGTGTCGATTCCCTCGAGCTCGGCCGTCATCGCAAACTGCGGCAACTCTGCCTCCAGCGGACCATTTACTCCTCCGCTCATGGTGCGGGCGAAACTCAGTTTCCCATTCTCGGCGATAGCCGAAACAAGCGAACCGCTCTCGGGATAAATCAAAAGTGCGCGGCCGTTGCCGGCGTGCGTGGCCACGCGATGTGCCGCGTAAATTGTCACGGCGCGCGGAATCGCGTTCCGCGCGAGCAGGGCGCGACCGAGATCGCTCAGCCGCTGATTTTGCACCGCGACCGCGGAGACCACGCAGTCTCCGTTCGCCTGATCGATAATCTCGTAATCGGTCGTGACCTCATCAGCGGGAAAAGGGAGAGCTTTCTCTACCTGCAGCCGCACCATTTCGCTCAGCTCTGCACGATCCACGCTCGGGAGACGCAAGCGCTGGGCGAGCACGGCATTCAACGGCAGCGCGAGCACGAAGTTGTCCTCCTCCCCGAGCATCTGCGCGGCCTCCTCCACGCTCGGGAAAGCGCGGACCTGCCAGCTGCCATTCGTGTCAGCCCGGCTGATCAGGTTCCAACCTTCGTCACCCGGAACAAGGAAAGCTTCGATAACTTAGGACTCCTTCCAGGTGATGAGCTGCGCGTTCGCTCCCGCGCGGCGAAAAACCACCTGCACCACGCGGGTGGTATCGCCCGAGCGCCCGGTGCTAACGACGCGCAGCACGGAGTCGTTCGCCGAAACAAACGGCGCCAGTTGCTGAAATTGCTGCGGGGCCAAGCCGAGCGCCAGCCGCATCTGGTCGATGCTTTTCATCGGTGGATCGTCGGCGGTGCCGTCTTTCCCGTCCGGTCCTCGGCGATATTGTAGAAATCTGTCCACCAAGGCATCGGTCATTCCAGGCAAGGCGCGTAACACATCCCGCGAGGCCCAGGCCAGATCAACCGGTCCGGTGCTGTTGAGGGTAAGTTCGTCATCCCAGCCGGCGTTGGAGGTAAAGGCCTCCCATCCCTTCACGCGTTTCAAATCGTCCAAACGAGCGAAAAGGGTGTTCGCCGGGCGATAATCGTCACCTTGCTCGGCTCCGTTCAGCCGCACCAGGTTGTCCGGATCAACCCAGTCCAGCAAACAATCGATCATATGGTCCCGCTCATTCAATTCCACACCCTTGATCTCAAGATAATGGCGCAACATCTCCACCCGCGCAGGATTTTCGCCCGCGACCAGCCAGTTCAGATTTAATCGCCCCCCCTCGCCCGTGATCTGCGCCAGGTAAGTCTGGCGGTCGTTGAATTTGCCCCGCAGGTTTGGAGAGCTCGGTTTAATCCCTGGAACCATTGCAATTTCCGCGCCGGAGGAAGCCATGGCGCGCGCTTCCAGGATCCGATTCTGGAGGCCTGAGACGGTCAGGCGCGAATCAATGTCCAGCGCCCAGGACATGACCATTGCCCCCAGGAGGAACAAGGCCCAGAGCGCGAGCAAGAGGGCGACGCCGCGTTGACCGGCCCTCTTCATAACGGAGTCCGCGCCAGCGGAACGATAAACTGCCGGGGCACCTTTTCGCCCGCCGCCGTCAATGTCACTTTAACCATACGCGGCAGCGTGCCCGCATCGGGCCAGCGCTGCACCCAGGCGTTGAGGCGAGAGTCGAAGTAGCGAATCTGGAGGGTGGTGATATTGGGAATGAGCCGAATCCAGCTTTCGTTAGATTTGGTCAGGTTGGCGCCACTCTGCGGTCGTCGCAGCAGGCCGAGATCAAGACGGTCGCTCTTCTTATCCGCTGGCCGCAGGCTCAGGCTGACGCGGTATTGGCCCGAGGCGTAGCGGGTCAGCAATCCCGGACCCGCGCTGCAAATCCAGGTCAGCTCATCGCGATCCTTGGCGTTACTGCGAAAGGCGTCGCCCGTCAGCGCCCCGATCCCAGCGGGGAGCGATTGGAGATGCTGCGTCAGTAACTCGCGAAAACCGTCATAGCTGGTGTCCTCGGCCTCGACCGTGGAGGAAACGCGCATCGCCACCACGTTTGCCTGCACAAAGCGATAGATCGCGAGCGACATCATCGCCAGAATGGCCACCGCCAGAGTGACCTCGAGGAGGGTAAAAGCTCCTCTGCCGGACACACGACACGTGCCCAGCCGTCGCCTTGGATGGGGAAAATCAGCGGCCGCGATAGACATAAAAGGCAATCTGTTTCGACTGGGCCATACCGGAGCGCAGCCAATTCGCGGTCAAAGTCACGCGGGTGATCCCAGGAAGAACAACCCCGTTCTCTTCCTTCAGTTCCACCGCCGCAGCCTTCTGGGCCAGCCGAACCTGGCCAAAGCCGGTATCGAGCTTGAATTCCCTGCTGGCTTCGGGGCGTCCGGGCGCGGTTTGGACCTCGGACATGCGGTTGGCTAAAAGTTCGCGCACCCGCGCGTCATCCGCCCGGATGGACCCGGCCGTGATGCAGTTGCCGACGGCGCGGCCGAGCGCGACGACCCCGATCGCGAAAATAGCCAGACCGAGGAGCACTTCGTAAAGGGCGAAGGCCCGTCGGCCACCCCGGCGCGAGATCCCAGCTGGCATTCTATTTGGGGGCATAATTCATTAACTCGCCGGTGGCATTGAGGGGAGAATACTCCGCCGTCCAATTTCCGTTAGGACCACTATACCTGACCCGGGCCGGTTCGCACACGCCAGATTCCCAGAAAATCCAGGCGGGCGTGGCCCGCTTGGAAAGGGCGGCGGGAAGCTCGAGTTCCCATTTTTCTCCCTTCGTGAAGTTCATGCGGTCCCACGGCTGGGTGCTCTCGCCCTTGCGGAAGGCAGCCGGCGCCAGCGCCACCTCATGTTCACTCCAGGAAATAAGGAGGGCACGCCGATCGGCCAGGCTGCGCTCGTGCGCCATTCTGACCATGTCGTTGAAGCGATCGAGGGTGCGATGCAACCTGCGATCGGCCAGGACGCCGTTCAGGCTCGGGACCGCCAGGCCGAGGAGCAATAGCAGGATGAAGATGGCGATGACCATCTCGATCAAGGTGAAGGCGCTGCCCGACGGCGGGAGATATTGACGCCCGTACTCGACCGAGCGTCGCCCTTCCCGCTTCATCGTCCTGCCCGTGAGCCGCAATGTCCGCTTACCCACCCTCGGCGTCATACCACTCCTCCACACCAGCCCCATCCCCAGACGCTACGTTCCGGCGGGCAAATGACAACGCGAGGCCGGTGCAACCAGCCGCTAAAAATTGGCAACCGGCCGACAGCGCTCCCTCCCCGGTTGTGATACGCTCGGTTTCGATGACAAGCAGCCGCCCGCGTCATGATGTTCCCCTGCGCGCCGCGATTATGATTGCTGCCCTCGCTCTCGTCGGCCTTTTCCTCTGGCAAGGCATCACCGCCGGCGGCGTGCCCGATCCGTTGCGCCCGCAGACCAGCGGAACGGTCGCTTCGCTCGACATTGCCGTGCTTGTTTTCCGCGAAGGACTTGAGTGCATTCTGGTGCTGGTAGCCATCACAGCAAGCATGACCGGGGCGAAGAGTCTTCACCGGCGGCCCGTGATGTGGGGCGCTTTCTTCGCCTTTATCGCGACCGTGCTGACTTGGTTCGTTGCCGTCCGGATCATGGGCGAATTAAGCAACAGCATGCCTGCGCTCGATCTCCAGGCCGCCACCGG
>JBDTXE010000130.1:0-6370 GCA_040006335.1 Verrucomicrobiota bacterium
CGGCGCCGCGATTCCGAAAGGAAGCCGTGCGGCGGATGGATTTGGCCCGTCTGTCTTCACCCCGGAGAACTTGGAGATAGTGGAAAAATTGATTGCCTTCGCAGAGGAACGGAACCGGAGCGTCCTCGAACTGGCTTTTGGATGGCTTCTGTCACACCCCTCCGTGGCTTCCGTCATCGCGGGCGCGAGCAAGCCGGAACAGGCGCGCGCAAACGCGGCCGCCGCTGGCTGGAAATTGACCGCCGCCGATCTGGCCAGGATCGATACGATTTTGCCGGAAAGCTGAAGTCGCCGCGAGCAGCCTGGCAGGAAAGAGCCGCATCTCTTTCCGCGCACGGATGAATTCGTTCGCGTAAGATAGTCGATGCCGACCAAGACCGCGCGCATTCCTGAAGACGTGAGCGGCCGGCAACGCCGCACGCCCGTCGGCGAAGTGAGCTGGCGCACGACTTTCCGCGCGCTGCGCCATCGCAATTATCGTCTCTTCTTTTACGGGCAGCTCGTTTCGCTCATCGGCACCTGGATGCAGACGACGGCGCTGAGCTGGTATATTTACCAGCTCACCGGCTCTAAACTTTTGCTGGGCGCGGTTTCGGCAGTCGGCTCGGCGCCAATCATGATTTTTTCGCTTTGGGGCGGAACGCTGGCTGATTTGTACCCAAAACGAAGCATCCTCGTCATCACACAGATCGCGCAAATGTTGTGCGCCTTTGTTGTCGCCGCGGGCGTGTGGCTCCATCTCGCGACGCCGGCTTTCGTTCTCGTCCTGAGCGGGCTGAATGGCATTGCCCTTGGCTTCGACATTCCGGCGCGCCAGGCCTTCACGGTCGAGATGACCAGTCGCGATGATTTGCTGAACGCCATTTCCCTCAACAGTTCCATTTTTAACGGTGCGCGCGTTCTTGGCCCCGCCGTGGCAGGATTTCTCGTTGGCGCCATCGGGGTGGCGCTTTGCCTGCTGCTAAATGCGGTCAGCTTCATCGCCGTTCTCGTTGGCCTGCTCATGATGCGGCTACCGGCGCACGACCCGCCCGTGCTTACGGTCTCGGCCGGGAGGCACGCCTGGGAAGGTGTGCGCTACGCCCTCCTCCATCCCCGCGTCCGCATGATCCTGTTGCTCTTTTTCGTGGTCGGAGTTTTCGGCTGGTCCTATTCGGTGCTGATGCCGGCATTCGCGCGCGACGTTCTTCATCTCGGCCCGAACGGCTACGGTTTTCTTATGGCAGCGAATGGGGTCGGCGCTTTGATCGGCGCCCTGGCGGTTGCGACCTGGGGCCATCTCGTGGCGCCGCGCAAGCTGGCTCTTGGCGGCGTTTATCTTTTCTCCGCCGCCCTGTTTGCCTTCGCGTTTACGGACAGCTTCTATCTGGCCCTCGTTCCGCTGGTCCTGGGTGGGTTCGGCATGCTGCTCTTTTTCTCCACCTCGAACACGACGGTGCAGACCATCGTGCCCGACGAAATGCGCGGGCGCGTCATGGGCGTGTGGTCGCTAGTCTTTGGCGCCATGATTCCGCTCGGCAGCTTGCAGGCCGGCGCCTTGGCGCACTGGGTCGGGACGCCGTTTACTCTCGCGTTCAATGCCGTCATTTGCGTCGTGGCGGGAATTGTCACACGCATCGCAATCGTGCGCCGCGAAAAAGCCCTCGCGCGCGGATAAGGCCAGCGCCGTGGAATTGCCGCGCGGAAGTCAGCGCGTCAGATCGTAGCTCGTAATTTCGACTTCGTGGCCGTCCGGATCGCGCAGATAAATAGAGTGCGAAATTTCATGATCCTGAAACGCGAAAGCGATTCCACGATCCGTTAGTTCGCTTTGCGCCTTCCGCAACTCCTCTCCGCTGGTGCGGAAGGCGAAGTCAAGAATCCCGCGGCGCCTTCCCGGTTCCTGCGTCCCCGCGTCTCGCGTGGGAAAGAGAGCGATCGCCATCTGCTCGTTGCCCATGAAAACAGGGATGCCATTCCATTTCCCCGGGTAGAGATTCCGGAAACCGAAGACCTCGGCATACCACGCCGCTGAGCGCTCGACGTCGCGCACGCTTAAGGCGACATGGTCGAGGCCTGCCAGTTTCACCGGTCAGCGGTTCACGATATGCAGCGCGCGTTTCTCCACCGCCAGCGCCGCTTCCTTGACTGCTTCGCTCAAGGTCGGATGGGCGTGGCAGGTGCGACCAAGATCTTCACTACTGCCGCCGAATTCCATCACCGAGACCGCTTCGGCGATCAGTTCGGAAGCGGCATGCTGGAGAACATGCGCGCCCAGCAGTCGATCGGTTTTGGCATCGGCGATGAACTTGACCATCCCTTCCGCGTCTTCATTCGCCAACGCCCGGCCGTTGGCGCGGAAAGGGAATCTACCGACCTTAATTTCCAAGCCCTTTTCCTTCGCCTGCTCTTCGGACAAACCCACGCTCGCTAGCTCGGGGTTGGTATAAATGACTCCGGGAATGGCGTCGTAGTTCACATGCCCGGATTTGCCGGCGATATTCTCGACACAGGCAATTCCTTCCTCCTCGGCCTTGTGCGCCAGCATCGGTCCTGCGATGACGTCCCCGATGGCGTAGATGCCTTCGACATTCGTGCGGAAATGTGTGTCGACCTTGATTCGTTTGCGATCGTCAAGGGCCACGTCCACGCCTTCGGCCAGGACCCCGTCCGGGAACGAGCGCCGCCCGACTGAGACCAGCACCTTGTCGGCTTCAAACTCCAGCTTCTCCTCGCCTTTGCTGGCGGTGGCAATCGCCTTGCCCTTTTCCACTTTCACGCCGGTCATCTTGGTCTCGAGATGAAACTTGAGGCCCTGAGAAGTCAGCGCTTTCTGCAGGGCCTCGGCTAACTCCAGATCGAACCCGAGAGCGATTCGCGGAAGGAACTCCACCACCGTCACCTCGCTCCCGAGGCGGTTCCAGACGGAGCCCATCTCCAGCCCGATCGCGCCGGCGCCGATCACGAGCAGCTTTGGCGGCGGTTCCGAAAACGAGAGCGCTTCCGTGCTGCTAACGATGGTCGAACCATCGAACTTGGCGAAAGGCAGCTCGGCCGGCACGCTGCCGGTGGCGATGATAATGTGTTTGGCTTCCACCTCCTGCTTCTCGCCGCTGGCGGAAGTCACCGAAACCTTGCCGGGCGCGGAGATCTGGCCGGTGCCGGCGAGGACGGTCACTTTATTCGTCTTCATCAACTGGCGGACACCGCCAGTGAGCGCTTTCACCACTTTGTCTTTGCGGGCCAACATTGTCGGCAGATCGAGACGCGCATCTTCCACCACTATGCCATGCTTGGCCGCTTCCTTCCTAACGAAATGCAGATGATCGCTGGAGGTTAGGAGCGCCTTACTCGGGATACAGCCGATCCGCAGGCAGGTGCCGCCGAGTTCCTTTTCCTTCTCCACGATCGCCGTCTTGAGTCCCAGTTGGCCCGCGCGAATGGCGGCCACGTAGCCGCCGGGTCCGGAGCCGATGATTACTACGTCAAAGTTATCCATAAAAATGTCGCGCAAATTTCCAACTTGCGGCGCGGGAGGACGTCGACGGCAAGATCCCTAGAAATCCACCGGCAGCGTTTTCGGGTTTTCGATCCCTTCCTTCACTTTCACCAGGAAAGTAACCGCCTCCTTACCGTCCACCGCGCGATGATCGTAGCTCAAGGCGAGATACATCATCGGCCGCGCCACCACCGCACCATTTACCACCACCGCCCGATCCATGATTTTGTGCATGCCCAGAATGCCGCTTTGCGGCGGATTCAGGATGGGCGTGCTGAGAAGAGAGCCGTAAACGCCGCCATTGGAAATGGTGAAAGTCCCTCCCTGCAGGTCCTCGATTTTGATTTTGCCTTCGCGCGCTTTCTTGGCGAACTCGCCGATGTCGCGCTCAAGCTCGACGAACGATTTCTTATCGACTTCCCGCACCACCGGAACGACCAGGCCGCGCTCGGTGCCGACGGCGACACCGAGATCGTAGAAATTATTCTGCACAAAATCATCACCTTCGATCCGGCTGTTGATCGCGGGCACCGCCTTTAAGGCGGCGACGGTCGCTTTAAGAAAGAACGACATGAAGCCAAGCTTGAAGCCGTGCTTCTTCGTGAAGGCGTCCTGGACGTGCGCGCGCAAATGCTGCACTTCGCTCATGTCGACCTCATTGAAGGTGGTGAGAATGGCCGCGGTCTGCTGCGCCATGACCAGTTGCTGCGCGATTTTGCGGCGGAGCGGCGACATTCGTTTGCGCGTCATGCGTCCGTCGCTGGCCGCCGCCGGCGTCGGCGCTTTTTGCTCAGTGGTCTGGGCGACTTTGGCTGGCTCGGGCGCAGTGGGCTTTTCCCCACGCTTCTCGACCGACTGCATGACGTCGCCTTTAGTGATGCGACCGCCCTTCCCGGTGCCGTCGATCTTCGCCGGATCGACGTTCTCTTCTTCCACCATCCGGCGGACCGCGGGCGAAAGAACATCCGGCGTTTTCGATTCCTCCGATTGCGAACGGTTCGGGTCGGGCTTCGCTTCTTCCTTCGTCGCCGTCCTTGCGGATGTCTCTCCGCCGGCACTGGCCTCGCTGTCGCCTTCCTCGATTTGCGCCACCACTTCGCCGATTTGCACTTCCGCGCCCTCGGCCACTTTTGTGCGGAGAACGCCGCCTTTTTCCGCTACGATTTCGGTCGAAACCTTATCGGTTTCCAAAGTAAACAACGGATCTCCGGCATTAACCTTTTCCCCGTCTTTTTTGTGCCAGACGGAAACGACGCCGCTGGTAATGGACTCGCCAACCGCCGGAATTTTGACCTCGATACTCATGAGCGCGCTACACTATGCGCAAAGGCTCCCAAGCGTCGAACGTGATATTTGCCTTTGGGAGGCGCTTAGCGGTGGTGATGGCGGAGTTGTTTGGCTGGATCCCAATTAGCCGGCGGTTGGGTGCTCGACGACCATGGCATGCCGGCGGCTTGCCATTTCGCGCGCCAGGATTCGAAGGTCGCTCCCTCGTCGTCATCGCTGACGCCAAACTGGAAGCCACAGCTTGGACAGATCTCGTAGGAACCGCCTCCGCTTTTTGAGCGCGGGGTTTCCTTGAGTTTCGGGTATCCGCAGACGGGGCAGGTGTGATTCATTGCTGGCGCAGGTCAATCATGCGGCCGGGTTGCCGCTCAAAATAGCCGGGGCGGCCTGGTTTAAAAAATGTCTTTGTGGTGCCGTTGCGATTGTAAGCGGCAAAGGCGCCGTTTTTTGGATCGAAGATGCGAAGCGTCCCGTCGCGGTCGAGTTTCGTGGGCAAACCTTCGCTCCTCGCCCGTTGCAAAAATTCCGAAGCTTTCTGTGCGTAATCTTCCGGACTGGTCGCCCCGAAGTCGGCCCCATGTCGCGCATAGTGATCAGGGAGCGACGATGGATTACCCCAAGACGCACGCGTTTTCATCGTCGCGAGGCGTGCCGATTTTTGCGGCAAGGGCGACGAGCTCGGAGGAGTTTGGCTGCCGCGCGTGAGCGGCTGTGTCGTGAGCCATTTGCGCGCGGTGCCAAGGGTGATTTCGTACGAGATGCGCGGCTGCAATCCAGCCACGGTCACGCGGTGCTCGGTCGTGGAAGTTTTATCGGATGGTTCGGTCACGACTGCGTCCGGCGTGACTTTGGCGCGCGTCCCGCACGGAACATCGGTCGTCCATTCTACTGTCGCCTGGGCGTCCGAAACGCTGATGTGCGGAGTGCCGGTAACGGTGGTCGCGCACACGACCTTCGCGGCCACGAAAAGAAGGGCCGCGAGAACGCAAACGCGCTGGCTCATCTAGGCTGTCCGTTGCTGAATAGAGGAAAGAATTCCAGCGACGAACTCGTCCCGGTTTTTTGCGCCGAGGTTGCCTTTGCCGTGCTCGCGTACGCTGACGGCATTTGCTTCCACATCGCGTTGGCCGAGGACGAGCATGGTGTGGACTTTCATCTGCTCGGCCGCGGCGATTTTGGCTTTGATGTGGTCGGTGCTGGCATCGAGTTCGCAGCGCACCTGGTGGCGGCGCAATTCCGCGTGCAGCGCGCGCGCGTAATCGAGCACCGGAGCTTCATCGCCGATGGGTAAAATGCGGACCTGCTCCGGCGCGAGCCAAAGGGGGAAATTCCCGGCGTAATGCTCGATGAGGAAGCCGATGAAGCGCTCGTGCGTGCCGAGCGGGGCGCGGTGAATGCAGAGCGGGGTGGCTTCGGTGTTGTCGCGGGTTTTGTATTTGAGGCCGAAGCGTTCCGGGACGGCGAAGTCGACCTGGTTGGTGGCGATGGAGAATTCGCGGCCAATCGCGCTCCAGACCTGGACGTCGATCTTCGGGCCGTAGAAGGCGGCTTCGTTAGGCACTTCCACGTAGTTGATGCCGCTGCGCTGGAGGACGCCGCGGACCA
>JBDTXE010000131.1:0-6354 GCA_040006335.1 Verrucomicrobiota bacterium
CGTAGAGCGGCTGGCAGAAATTGTCGCCCTCCTCCGAACACTCCCATGACGCGTTCTCGCATCGTTATTTTCCTGACGCTCACTTCCCTTATCCTCGGGGCGGGGGGCCGAGAGCTCAGCGCGCAACCCGAGGTGATCGATGGAGTGGCGGCGGTGGTAAACAAGGAAGTGATCACCTACTCCGAAGTCCGGAGCGTGTCGGGCCCAAGCGAAAGATTGCTCCTGACGCAGTATCGCGGAGCGGAACTGGAGGCGAAGATCAAGCAGGCGCGCGCGTCTGCGCTCAAGGATCTGATCGATCGCGAATTAATTCTGCAGGCCTTTAAAAAGGAATCGATGTCGGTGCCCGATCATTTCGTCAACGAGCAGATCAAACAGATCATTCAGGAAAACTTTGGCGGAGATCGCAATACCTTTATCAAGACGCTCCAGGCGCAGAATTTCTCTCTCGGCCAATTCAAAAAGTTGGAAATGGAAAAGATCATGGTCCAGGCGATGCGCGGCCGGAACGTGAAGCTGAATACCGTCATCCCTCCCAACAGACTGGACGCCTACTATCGTGCCCACCGGCCCGACTTCACCAGCAAGGAACAGGTGAAGTTGCGAATGATCATGATTCCGGCCAAGACCAGCGATCAGGCTGGACAAAAGGCGATGGCGGAAGAAATCCGCGGCAAATTAGCCCACGGCGCAGAATTCGATCGGATGGCGCAAATCTATTCCGAAGATAGTACCCGAGACCTCGGCGGGGATTGGGGCTGGATTGACCGCGGCACTCTCACGGCCCCGCTGGAGAAGGTTGCGTTTAGCCTGCCATCCGGAAAAATCAGCAACATCGTAGATGTAGCCGGTAATTATTATATTCTGAAAGTGGAAGAGCGACGGGGCGGTGCCACAAAACCATTCCCCGAAGTTCGCGCGGAGATAGACAAGAGACTGTCGCAGGAAGAGGCGCAGGCTCAGCAAGAACGCTGGCTCGCGGGCCTGCGCCAAAAAGCCTACATCAAAACATTCTAGTCGCGCGTGAGCCTTGCCGGCGACGAGTCTGCCATGGAGACTGAGCGATGCCGCCGCTGCGCGTGGGAGTAACCGTGGGAGATCCTGCCGGGATCGGTCCGGAAATCATCCGTGCGGCGCTCGCCTCGAATAAACTTCCCCACGGAGTCGAATTCCGTCTGATCGGCGACGTCGACGAAGTAAAGCAATCACCACCGGGCGACGAGAGTGCGCGAATCGCCTGGCACGCTCTCGAAACCGCCGCGCACCTCGCCCATGCCGGAGAGATCGACGCCGTGGTGACGGGGCCGATTCACAAAGCCAACATGGCGAAAATCGGTTTCCCTTTCCCCGGTCAGACCGAATTTTTTGCCGCGCGCGCCGGCGTCACTAATTACGCCATGCTTCTCACCGCGGGAGCGATCACCGTCGCGCTGGTGACCACCCACCTGCCCTTGCGCGAAGTAGCACCTTCTCTCCGCCAAGAGGAAATCGTGCGCGTGGGAAAATTACTGGCCGCCTTTCTGCGCCAACGCCATCTCCCATCCGCGCGCATCGCGGTCGCGGGCTTGAATCCTCACGCCGGCGAATCAGGAATGCTCGGAACAGAGGAGCATGAAATTATTTCTCCCGCCATCTCCGCACTGCAAGCCGCGGAGCCCGACGTCTTCTACGAAGGTCCGATTCCGCCGGACACGCTTTTCTATCAATTGGCTAACGGGAAATGGGACGCTGCTCTCTGCATGTATCATGACCAAGGGTTGATTCCGCTTAAGCTCCACGGTTTCGATCAGGGCGTGAACGTTACCCTTGGTTTGCCCTATCCCCGGACAAGCCCTGATCACGGCACGGCTTTCGATATCGCCGGACGAGGAATCGCGCGGCCCGACAGTATGATCGCGGCTTGTTGCCTGGCCGCCGAGCTCGCCGGAGGCGGAAGATGACTTGCGCCAAATATTTTTCTGTCTTCACCATCGGGTTACAGAACACGTTCGTTTACCGGTGGAATTACTTCCTGCGCGCGCTTTTCGCGCTACTCCCGCTGGCCGGAACGGTCTTTCTCTGGCGTGCGGTCTTTGCCGAGCGCGGGGGATTTGGAGGCTACAGCTACGGATCGATGATCTACTATTATCTGCTGACCATTCTGGCCTCGAACCTGGTCACCCCCACGGAAGATGACTGGCAGATCGCATCAGACATCCGCGAAGGACAGATCAATTCCTTTTTGACCAAGCCTCTGAGCTACCTCGGCTACCGCATCAGCATTTTTCTCGCGGGGCGATTGGTCTACACCGCCGTCACGATCGTTCCGATTGCACTGATTTTTTTCTATTTTCGCAGTTTCCTTCAGCTGCCCTCAAATCCCGCCACTATTCTTCTCGCTCTGCTTTCGTTAGCGATGGCGGCCTTTATCCAGTTTTTTATTACGTATGCCCTAGCGATGATGGCGTTCTGGATTCTTGAGATCTCAACCATCGTCTTCCTCGTCTATTCCTTCGAGTACTTTCTTGGCGGGCAGATGTTCCCAATCGATATCATGCCGCTCGGGGTGCAGGCAGTGATGAAGTGGCTGCCTTTTTATTATGAGCTCTTCTGCCCGATCGCGATTTTCCTCGAACGCCTCCGAGGTGTCGCACTGGTCGAGGCCTTGTTGATCCAAGCCGGCTGGCTCGTCCTGACCTGGGGGGCGGCGCGTTTGATGTGGCAGCGCGGCCTTGGCCACTATCAGGCTGTTGGTGGCTGAACTCGGCGCGCCAGCGTCAGCATTACCAGCGCACCTGCGATGAAGAGGAGCGCGCTGTAGGAGAACGCGAGCTGCAGTCCGAAAGCAGCCCACAAAGCACCAACGACGATACTGGAGAAGGTGTCGCCAAGGCCGTTGACCGTAGCGAGCACCCCAAACGCCATCCCGTGATGCGAAGGTTCCACCAGTTCCGCACAGAAAGAATCTTCCAGCGTTTCTTCGATCGCGACGTACGCGCCACCCAGGATGAAAATAAAAACTAAACTCCAAAGGGTCGGCGGCAGAACGATAATCAAAACCGCCATTAAAGCCGCCAGAGCGTAGCCGCCGGCAAGAATTTTTTGCTTCGGCCATCGATCAGCCAGAGCTCCCGCCACCGGCGACAAGCACGCGTAGAAAACATTGTGCAGGACATAGAGCAGAACGCCGGCACTCGCCGCGCGCACTGCCCCCAGCGAGGGCGTCAGCCGTTGCGTCGCCAGCAGGATCAAAAGGGTGTGCGCGAAATCGCCCGCCCCGAAAATCCCCACGCCAACCAGAAACCGGCGATAATTTTGCGGGAGAGAGCGCAGCCTTTCCCCGAAGTTCACGTGGGGAACGGGCATGCGTTGCTTTTCCGTCACGAGAAACCAAATGACCAGGGCAGCGAGCACGCCCGGCACCAGAGTCCAGGCGAACAAAACACGATAATTCGAGTGGGTGATCTGCAGGATGAGCAAAGCCGTCAGCGGGCCGACGATGGCGCCCACGGTATCCAGCGCGCGTTCCAAGCCGAAAGCTTTGCCATAACTCTCCGGCGTGACTGCCGCCGCCAGCAGAGCTTTCCGCACCGGCGTCCGAAATCCGCGTCCCAGCCATGCGGTCGCACGCGCCAGCAGGACTTGCATCGCATTCGTCGCCAGCCCAAATGAGGCAATTCCGGCGGCAGTGACGAGATATCCGCCGACCGCGATCCCTTTTCGCCGGGGCAGTTTATCGGTGTAAAAACCCGAGGCCATTTTCGCAAAGCTTGCCAGGCCGTCGGAAACGCCTTCGATCATCCCAAGCCACGCGGCGGAAGCGCCGAGGCTGGCGAGAAAGGCCGGCATCGCCGCAGTCGCGATCTCGTGCGACCAATCGCTGAAAAGCGAGGCCAGCCCGACGCCAAGTACCGTCGCGTTTAACCAACGCGGGCGATCACGCATGAGTTTCGTTAGCGCTCAGTGGGCAGGCCGGCCGCCTCCCATGCTTTGAAGCCGCCGGCCAGAGACTTTACCTTCGTGTAACCCATGCGCTGCAGGCTTTCCGCCGCCAGAGCAGAGCGACCGCCGCCGCCGCAATGGCAAATGATCGGCGCTGTGGTATCGGGCGCCAGCTCCTCAATCTCGAGTTCCAGCATGCCGCGACTGACATGTTGTGCGTGCGGAATATGGGATTCGTCCCATTCGTTTTTCTCGCGCACGTCGATGATCAGCGCACCTGCCTCATGCGCCGACTGTGCCTCCGGCGCAGAAATTTCTGCGATCCTACTTTTCGCCTCGGTGACGAGGTGTTGGTAACGCTGCATGAGCGACCGTCATCAGCCGCGGCGTCACGTCAACTATTCGTAGCGCAAGGCTTCGATTGGATCCAAGCGCGACGCCGTCCGCGCAGGATAGAAGCCGAAGAAAATGCCGACAGCCGCGCTGAAGAGAAACGAAACAATGATGGAGCCCGGCGAAATAAGGGAGGGCCATTGTTTCCATTCCGCCAGCATTTTCGACGCGAACATGCCCAGGCCAATTCCGATCAGACCGCCCGCGGAACTAAGCGAGACCGCTTCGATGAGAAACTGCGTCAAAATATCGCGGCCATGCGCGCCGACGGCCAGCCGCGTCCCGATCTCGCGGGTTCGCTCCGTCACACTCACGAGCATGATGTTCATGATGCCAATACCACCGACGACGAGCGAGACACAGGCGATGGCAAAGAGCAAACCGGTCATCACATCCGCTGTCGCCGTCGCGGCCTGAGCGATTTCCTGCTGATTGCGCACGGTGAAATCGTCGTCGCGGCCGGGCCGAATATTATGACGCTGTCGCAGGAGAGCGGCAATCTGCTGCTGGGCCGGCTCGAGATCCTGCGCGCTTGCCACCTGGACGTTGATGTTGCGCAGCGTCGTTCCTCCCGAGACGCGTTTCATCGCACTGGTGTAGGGCAGGACGACGACATCATCCTGATCGGGTCCCTGCGCGCTCAATCCTTTCGGCGTCAGCACGCCGATGACAGTGAAGGGCACGTTTTTGATCCGCAGAATCTGCCCCACGGGATCTTCATTGCCGAAAACCTGAACCGCTGTCGTGCGACCGATGACACAAACCTTGTTCGCGCCGCGCACATCCTGCGGCGTGAACGGGGCGCCGCTCGCCAGGGGCCATTGCCGAATGTCAAAGTAATCGGGTGACTCCCCCATGACGCGAGTAAACCAGTTCTGGTTACCCGCCTGCACCTGGGCGGTGGTGGCGACTTCCTCGCTGATCGCCGTGACGCCCGGGACTTCCCTACGGATGGCCTCGGCATCTTCAATCTTGAGCGTGCCGGCGCCGCCCCAGCCCGTGCGAATGCCACTCGCGGTGGTACTTCCGGAGAACACCAGAATGACATTCTCTCCGAGGCTGGCAATCTGCGCCGAGACCTGCGCTTTGGCGCCGTTACCGATCCCCACCATCGCGATCACGGCGGCGACCCCGATGATGATGCCAAGCGCCGTGAGCGCGGAGCGCAATTTGTTCCGACGCAAAGCGCGGAAAGCAATCTTCAGCGTCGAGCCCGTCCTCATGATGACCTTTCGCCAAGAGGCACCCGTCGGGGTGACCGAGGCACGAGTTTATTGACGCCATCATTTCCGTGTTTCATTTGGCGCTCACATTCTGCAGCTCCTTGACTGCAACAAGGCGATCTCGCACCTCGCGATCGCCTTCCACGACGCCATCACGCATAATCACGTTACGCCGCGAATAGGAGGCGATATCGGGTTCATGGGTGACCATGATGATGGTGATGCCGCGGTTATTCAGTTCCTGAAAAATGCCCATGATCTCGATGCTGGTGCGGCTGTCCAGATTGCCGGTTGGCTCGTCCGCCAGCAGAACTTCGGGATCGTTGATCAGCGCGCGCGCGATGGCGACGCGTTGCTGCTGGCCGCCGGAGAGCTGACTGGGATGATGATCCTCGCGCCCGCCCAGGCCCACGGAGGCGAGGACGCGTCCGGCTTTCTCGCGCAATTGCGCGCCGGTCAAACGCCGCGTGTCGTATAACAAGGGAAGTTCGGCATTCTCCCGTGCAGAAGTGCGAGGCAGTAAATTGAAATTCTGAAAAACGAATCCGAGTTTGCTGTTTCGAATGTCGGCCAGTTGATCCCGACCGAGACGTGAAACGTCGTGACCGTCGAGGAGGTAACGTCCGGTCGTGGGACGGTCGAGACAACCGAGGATATTCATGAGGGTCGATTTGCCGGATCCGCTCGAGCCCATGAGCGCGACGAAATCTCCGCGTTCCACGCGTAAGGAAACGCCGCGCACCGCCTGAATTTCCATTTGGCCGTTGCGATAAGTTTTGCCCACCTCGTCGAGCTGCACCACCGCGGCGCCGTTTGC
>JBDTXE010000132.1:0-6318 GCA_040006335.1 Verrucomicrobiota bacterium
CTCGCGAACCATGTTTTTACCCTCGGCATCGAGGAGGAGTTCGCCATCGTTGACCCCGAGACGCGCGAACTGCGCTCGCACATCCAGGAGATCCTGGACGATGGCAAAATCACCCTCAACGAGCGTGTCAAACCCGAGATGCACCAATCGGTCGTGGAGCTGGGTACCGACATTTGCCGTGACATCGGAGACGCCCGTAAACATGTCACCGAGTTGCGCAGCCATCTCGCCAATCTGGCGGCGCGGAGCAACCTGAAGATCGCCTCCGTGGGCACGCACCCCTTTTCCCACTGGCGCGATCAACTCATCACCGAAGGCGAACGCTACAAAGAGATCGTCCGCGACATGCAATTACTGGCGCGGGCAAACCTCATCTTCGGTTTGCACGTTCACGTCGGAATTCCCAACCGGGAGACGGCGATCCACGTCATGAATCAGATGCGCTACTTCCTCCCGCATATCTATGCTCTTTCGGTTAATTCCCCCTTCTGGGTCGGCCATGACACCGGGCTTAAAGGCTACAGATTAAAGGTGTTCGAGCGATTCCCTCGCACCGGAATTCCGGACGCCTTCGAATCGCTTTCCGAGTATGAGGATTACTGCAAGCTCCTGGTTAAAACCGGTTGTGTCGATAACGCGAAGAAGATCTGGTGGGATATCAGACTCCATCCGTTCTTCGATACCCTCGAGGTGCGGGTCTGTGACGCGCAATCGCGAGTGGAGGACACTCTTGCCATCGCCGCTCTCATTCAGGCGATAACCGCCAAACTCTTTAAACTCCTTCGCCAAAATGTGACCTTCCGCATTTATCGGCGGCGTTTGCTCGACGAGAACCGCTGGCGGGCCTCCCGCTACGGCATCGGAGGACGGCTCATCGATTTTGGCAAGGAGGAGGAAGCGGAGGAGCGTTCCCTGATTCAGGAGTTGCTCGAATTCGTTTCCAGCGAAGTGGATGAATTGGGCAGTCGTCGGGAGATGGACCACATTGAACGAATCCTGCGCGAAGGCACGGGCGCAGACCGGCAGCTTGCTAACTATGCGCGGACTCAGGATATGCGCGCTGTTGTCGACCAAATCGTCGCGGAAACCTACGAAGGGTTGCATTGCGACGGAGCCGAAGTGCACGAGATGGTCGCGTGAGCATTTCGGTTTGGCTGACACACTGACGGGACACTGGCTTTCTCACTGGGATGGAGCTGCTCGAACAACTGCAGGAGCGCATCGTTTGCGGCGATGGCGCCATGGGAACACTCCTTTTCGACCAAGGTCTTCCCGTGGAAGCATGTCTGGAGGAGGTTTGCGTAACCGATCCAGCCCGGGTGCAACGCATCCACGAAGACTACATTCAAGCAGGCGCGCAGGTGATCGAAACCAATACGTTCGGTGCGAATGCGGTGCGCCTGGCGCGCTTCGGCTTTGAAGGCCGGGTCGGTGAATTCAACCGGGCAGCAGCGGCCGTGGCGCGGAAAGCTGCCCAGGGCCGCGATGTGATCGTCGCCGGCAGTATCGGTCCGCTCGGAATTAGCGCCACTGAGGCGGACGAACGAGGAATTGATCGCGCCGATTGTTTCCGGCAACAGCTCACGGCCCTGTTGGACGGTGGCGTCGACGTCCTCTTTTTCGAAACGTTCATGGACGATGCCGAGATGAGTGCGGCCTTGGAGGCGAAAGAGGCACTGAGCGATTGCCTGGCCGTCTGCTCATTCGCCTGCGAACCGGAAGGGCGCCTTTCGTCTGGCGTTCCTCTGGCGGTCGCATTCGCCCGCCTGCGGGAGCGCGGCGTCCAAGTCACTGGGGTTAACTGCATGAACGGCCCGCATGCCACCGTGCAGCTGCTCAAACACGTCCCACTCGAAGGCATCCTCGCGGCCTTCCCGAATGCGGGCTACCCCAAATACACTGACGGACGTTTTATTTATCACGCCGCTCCGGATTATTTCGCGGAAGCGGCCCGTGAAATGGTGGCGCAAGGGGCGCGCCTCATTGGTGGTTGCTGTGGGACCAATCCCCGAACCATCGCCGCCATCGCCAGCGCCATCGCCGAATTGACGCCGGTTAGGAGCAAGCCGTTCCGCGTGATCGAGACTCCGCCCAAGCCGCAGAAGACGACGGCTGGCGATGAGGAAAGCTTGCTCGATAAAATCGCCGCCGGAAAGCGGGTGATCATTTGCGAATTGGATCCGCCGAAAACGCTCGCGCTCGAGAAATTTTTCGCTGGTGCGCAGGAACTCGTTCGTGCCGGCTGCGACGCCATCACTCTGGCCGATAATTCACTCGCGATTCTACGCGTCAGTAACCTTGCGGTGGGCGCGATGTTGAAGGAACGCTGGGGCATCATGCCGCTTCTTCATCTCAGCTGTCGCGATCGCAATGTTCTCGGTTTGCAGAGCGAATTGCTCGGGATGGCCGCGCTCGGGATGCGCCACGTTTTGCCCTTAACCGGAGATCCCGCCCGCGTCGGCGACCATCCCGGGGCGTCCTCCGTCTACGACGTAAATTCGATCGAGCTGATTTCTATTGTCCGAAAACTCAACGATGGCTTCAGTCACGCCGGAAAATCGCTCAAAGCCAAAACGCAGTTTGTCATTGGGTGCACCTTTAATCCGAACGCCCGGAATCTCGATACACAGGTAGAAAGATTGGAGCGCAAGGTGGCCGCTGGAGCGCAATTTGCCATGACGCAGCCCGTGTTCGATCGCAATCTCGTCCTGGAAACACAGCGGAGGACCGCACACTTGAACGTCCCGATATTCGTTGGGATATGGCCCCTGGCCAGTAGTCGACAGGCAGAGTTCCTTCATCATGAGGTCCCCGGAATCATCGTCTCGCCGGAGGTGCGCGCACGCATGGCCGGCGCTTCCAACGAAAAAGCCCGGGAGGTGGGAATGGTGATCGCACAGGAAATCACCAGCGAAGTCATCGCGCGCTTCCCTGGCGTCTACCTGATCACGCCGTTTCTCAACTGGGAAACAACAAGTGATTTGGCGAAATTTGCGCGATCTCTCTGATCCGCGGATTATAGGGGCGTGAAGACCAGCCACCAACGCCTTCTGCGAGGTGCTTTTTTTGGGGCATTGGTTGTCCTTGCGATCGGCACGCTCTTCCTGCCCTTACCGGAGATGTGGAAGGAATGGCAGGAGCGAATTGCTCGCCCGGGCCACCTTGGCGCTCTCTGGTATTCAGGCATTTTCGCGGCTTGTAATGTTCTTTTGCTCCCCGGCGGGGTTTTTAGTGTTGCCGCCGGCGCGCTGTTTGGTGTTTGGCGCGGTTTCCTTATCGTTTTTCTTGGGAACAGCATCGGAGCGACGCTGGCGTTTTTGATCGGACGCACCTTTGGTCGACCGCTCATCGAGCGACTGCTCTCAAGTCGTGGTGGCTTGCCGGAACTGCGCGATTTCCGGGTTGATTCTTGGAAAATGATCTTGCTAAGCCAATTACATCCGTTATTTCCCACGAGTTTACTCGTGTATGTGTATTCGTTGACCGAGATTTCGTTCTGGCCGTGCATGGGTTTAATTGCTGCCGGACGTGCCCCAGGGTTGCTGCTCTATTCATTTATGGGCGCGATGGGACGCCAGGGACTGACATCGGGGGCGCACTTTCAAATTTTCAGCTGGATTCTCGCAATCGTCCTTATTTTTGCCGTCCTTCACTTGAGTCGGTCAATGTTGAAAAAGGTTTCCGGACGACGTCAGGAGCGATATTCGGCTGATTCAAGCCGGGAGGAATCCTTGGTAGAGTATGCTGATGTCTGACAGACCCGTGAGCGAAATAACGCTCGCCAATTTTTGGCAGGCAAACCTTGATCTTAGTGCTCTCCATTGGAATCCCAGATAAGCCGACCGTGAGACTTTCGTTCGATGTCGTTGTCGTGGGGTCCGGGCACGCGGGGATAGAGGCCGCACTTGCTTCCGCCCGTCTGGGGAGCGAGACGCTGCTGATCACCCAGAATCTTGATACAATAGGTCAGATGTCGTGCAATCCTGCCATCGGCGGTGCTGCAAAAAGTCATATGGTTCGCGAGATCGACGCCTTAGGTGGCTTCATGGCGATTAATGCAGACGCAACGGGTATTCAGTTTCGCACTTTGAACCGAAGTAAAGGGCCCGCGGTCTGGGCGACTCGGGTGCAATGCGACAAGAAGGCTTATCAGCTACGAGCGAAGGCGGAACTCGAGCGAACGGCCCGAGTACATCTCCTCCAAGCGTCTGTGATTGAAGTTTTGGTCGAGGGAGACAATTGTCAGGGGGTCCGAACCGATCTCGGTATCGCTGTGGAAGCCAGGGCGGTTGTAATTACCGCAGGCACGTTTTTGCGGGCGCTCCTGCACGTTGGCTCGGAACAAAGGCCAGGAGGCCGAATGGGTGGTGAAACTTCAAATCTGAGCCGGAACCTAGCAACGCTGGGATTCGAAGTCGGTCGCTTCAAGACGGGAACTCCTTGCCGGATCAACGCACGGACAGCCGATCTGGGCGCGTTGGAGGTTCAGAACGGGGAGATCCCTCCGCCCAGACTTTCTTTTATGGACGGGATTCGAAGTCCCCCAGACGATGTCCACACGCTGAATTTCGATTCCATGGGAAAGTTCCACGTGGAACAAATGCCATGCTGGATTACCTCCACCTCTGACCGAACTCACGAAGTAATCCGAAAAAATATCTCCCGTTCTCCATTGTATCAGGGACGGATCGACGGGCTAGGTCCGCGATACTGCCCCTCCCTTGAAGACAAGGTGGTCCGATTTGCCGAGCGTGATTCGCATCAAGTTTTCCTAGAACCGGAAGGCCGGCATACCCGAGAGCTTTACGTCAGCGGAGTTTCGACCAGCCTGCCTTTTGACGTTCAAATCGAATTCATTCGCACCATTCGCGGCCTAGAAAAAGCCGAGATTATCCGGCCCGGTTACGCTGTGGAGTACGATTACTTTCCGCCCACTCAGCTCAGGCAAACGTTAGAGACGAAACATGTATCGGGCCTCTTTTTCGCCGGTCAGATCAATGGGACATCCGGCTACGAGGAGGCGGCCGGTCAGGGGTTGGTGGCAGGGGCCAACGCGGCTCTGAAAATCCAGGCACGCGCTCCGTTCCTGCTTTCACCGGAGGCCAGTTATATCGGCGTGCTTATCTCTGATCTGACTTCGCGTGGGACTGATGAGCCGTATCGGATGTTCACGAGTCGGGCGAGTCATCGGCTGCGAATGCGCGAAGAGAACGCGGATCTACGCTTGACCGAGCAAGCAGCGGAGATGGGACTTGTGGGTTCTGATCGACTTGCCGCGGTTCGGTCGAAAAGGTCTATCCTCGCGCAGCTCCGCGGGCTCGTCGAAGGACGGTTTTTGGAAGGGCGGTCGCTGGCTGCGCGCATGCGGGGATCCTCCTTCGAACTGAAAGAAATTCCCGAGGACTTGCTTTCGCTTGGATCTAACGGGCTGTGGAAACATTTAATAAACGATTTGCGCTATGATGGATATATTAAGCGAGAAAAAGAATCTCCCTTGGTTGCCAACAGATCGATTCCATCCGACTTTCCCTTCAGCGAAGTTTTAGGCCTACGCGCTGAGGCCCGGCAAAAATTTACCGCCATTCGTCCGCTTTCTCTGGCGGCTGCGGCTGAGATACCGGGCGTGACTCCCGCTGATCTTTCGATTCTAGGTATCTGCATTTCCAAACATCACGTTGAGCTACCTTCTAACGGCACTTTGTAGTTACCTGCTCGGCTCGATCCCTTTCGGATACATTGTCGGGCGGTGGCATGGGCTCGACATCCGGAACCATGGCAGTGGTAACATCGGTGCGACCAACGTCCTTCGAGTGTTGGGGAAGAGTTACGGCTATCCGGTGTTTTTTTGCGATGTCCTCAAAGGCTTCATCCCTGTCCGACTGGCTTGTCTGCTCGCTTCGAGTCTTCCGGCCCATGGCCCCTACGTTCTGCCTGTCATTGCGGCGGTTTGTGCAATCCTGGGGCACTCCTTTCCGGTTTGGTTGCGATTCTCCGGGGGCAAAGGTGTGGCTACTTCCGCGGGCGCCTGCCTGGCGCTGATACCGTGGGCCACCTTGATTGTCACGGTCGTCTGGGGCGTTATCTTTTTCGCCCTTCGCTTTGTCTCCCTGGCATCGGTTATAGCGGCGATAGCTCTGCCGGTGAGCGTCTTCCTCTTACCGCGGACGCGCGATCCCGTCTTGCTCGGATTTGCGATCGCAATATCACTCCTCGTTCTTCTTCGGCATCGTGGAAATATCAGACGGTTGTTGGCCGGCAGCGAGCCACGCTTCAGGCGTAAATGAAACGAACGGCCATAATTGGGCTGGGAGGGTGGGG
>JBDTXE010000133.1:0-6303 GCA_040006335.1 Verrucomicrobiota bacterium
TTGCTTCCCAGCCAGCCGCCCACCATCGCGGCGTTTTGCAGCGAATTAACCCCGGCCGAGGAAGCTTCGATTTCTGCGTGGATGGTGCAAAAACTGCCCAATAATGCGGTGAGCCTCGCCCGGGAATGGTGGCAAGGCGTGGTCAGCGGGGTGGCGCGGCGTGCTCTGGAACTAGCCGAGAGCCGGCTCCGACTTCCGAATTTAACAAGTGGCGAGATTATGCGACTGCAGAAACAAGTGCTTGACCTGCGAGAGCAACTTCACGACCTTCACCGGTCTTCGCCAGCTCGGGCGCATCATTCCTAACGAGGGACAAGCGAGCCGACGCTGACCGAAGACTGACGTTTCCCGTGCCCAACAAATCGAAAGGTAACGCTCACGCTGGGCGCCAGTTGATGGCAGAGGGGGGCCGCGCTTCCCTCCCACGAAAGAAAGGCTCAGCGGTGGAAAAGAACGGCGTCGACGCCCCTGCGGGTCCGGCCGAACAGGCCGCTGCGGTCGCTTCGCTCGTCAATGCCTTAAAGGGCGAGAACAACACCCGGGCGCAATCGGACGAGGTGCAGCTCCGTATTCGTGAACTGACCAAGCTGGCCAAAGAACAGGGCTACGTCACGTTCGACGACTTGAACGAAGCCCTGCCGGAAGGCGTCACCGACGCGGACGAGTTGGATGCCATTCTCGCCCAGCTTCGGCGGATGGAGATCGATGTCATCGATGCTTCCGAGGTGGATCGCTACAAGGACGGCAAGAAGGAAGCGGAGGAGGAAGAGGAAGAAGAAAAGGTTGAGACCAAGTTCGACATTCTCGACGACCCGGTGCGGATGTACCTCAAGCAAATGGGTCAGGTCCCGCTGCTCACCCGCGAGCAGGAGGTGGAAATTTCCAAGCGAATCGAAGAGGCCGAGGGCATGGTGCAGGAGCATATCAATCGCTTCGGCTTCATCGCCCAGGCGCACCTCGACCTGGCGCAGAAACTGAGCGAGGGCGGGGAGCGTTTCGACCGCGTTATCCTCGATAAGAAGATCGAAAGCCGCGAGCGCTACATGAAATTGCTTCCGGGTCTCTGTCGGATGGTGGAGAAGACGAGCAAGGTGGTGAGCGAACAGTATCTCGCGCTCGAAGAGGCCTCTCCGCGCACCTTAGCCACCGATCAAAAGTCTTTCCAGCGCTCCGTCGCGTCCCTCCAACGGGTGTATCTCCGTTTCTATTTCAAACAGAAGGTGACGGAGGAGTTCGTTCACCTCGTGGACGAATATTTCGCGCGGCTAACGGCACTCCGGGAAAGCACCACCCAGCAAGGGCATGGTTCGCAGACGAATGCTCTGCGCGAGCTTGAGCGATGCGCCTGGCTGACGACTGAAGAATATAACGAACGTTATCAGGAGTTGAAATTGTGGGTCCGCAAAGCCCTGCGCGCCAAGACCGAGATGGTGGAAGCGAATCTGCGTCTCGTGATTTCCATCGCAAAAAAGTACACCAATCGCGGTCTTTCGTTTCTCGATCTCATTCAGGAAGGCAACATGGGCCTGATGAAAGCGGTGGAGAAATTCGAGTATCGGCGCGGCTACAAATTCTCCACTTACGCCACCTGGTGGATCCGGCAGGCGATTACCCGTTCCATTGCGGATCAGGCGCGCACCATTCGTATTCCGGTGCACATGATCGAGACGATCAACAAGCTTATGCGGGTGCAGAAGCAGTTGGTGCAGGAATACGGGCGCGAGCCGACGCCGGAAGAGGTGGCGGAAGAAATTCTTCTCCCGGTCGATCGAGTTCGCGCCGTTTTGAAAATGGCACAGCAGCCCATCTCGCTCCAGGCGCCAGTGGGCGAAAGCGAAGAAACCAACTTCGGAGATTTCATCGAAGATAAAGGCGCTGAAAACCCGAGCGACATGACCGCCATCGTTCTCCTGAAAGAGAAGATTAAAGACGTGCTCGATACTCTGACAGACCGGGAGCGCCAGGTTCTGGAGCAGCGCTTTGGCTTAGTGGACGGTTACAGCAGAACGCTCGAGGAAGTGGGCCGGCAGTTCCGGGTCACCCGCGAGCGAATTCGGCAAATCGAAGCCAAGGCCCTACGGAAGATGCGACATCCTACGCGGATTCGGCAGTTGGAAGGATTTCTGGAAGCGGCCGAGGCCTAATCCTGCAAGAATCAGGAATAGCAGAGATTAGCGTTGGCTATGACACCGGGACGCGCTCCGTTGAGTGCTCGGAAGCCGCGCGCGCGCTGCACGGCCCATCACCCTTCGTGAAGCGAGCCGCTGAGTTGCGGCGCATCCTCGGTGAATTTTTCGTCGGGCAGGACACGGCTTCCATCGAGCAGGCTATTGCCGATGAGTTCCCGGGAATCCGCGTCGACGTCGCCTTTGATCCCCGGGCGGTGAAATTCGCGATGAGTTGCGCATGGTCGCGCGCGCCATCTGGTCACTCGACTTTCACCTTCGCTGCGCTCAAGCGGGGACATCTCTTGGACACGGTGATCGAGCGATGGCTGGCGTCGTTCGAGCTCTTTCGCAGGCTTGACGGACCGGAGAACCCGAGTGGCAGGATCAAAATAAACTTCAACGACGTCGGCGTCGAACCGGGTCTGGCGTTCTCTGCCAAGGGCTCCCCTTACATCCTCATTCCTGACTGCAAATTCCTGGAGTCGCGCGGTTATGAGGAAGCGCGAAACCATTTTGACCGCATACCGCCGCGCTGGGCCCAGTGTAGCGCAACGGTTTTTTGGCGCGGCAGCGCGGTCGGCCAGCGGGACAACTCCCTGCTTGAAATGCCCCGCGCGCGATTGTGTCGAACGCCAGAGCGGGCGGAGTTGCCGAAGGAGGAAGCACACCTGGTCGACACTTTCGGCCTCAGTAGTTCGCACACAGAGCAACTTCTGACAGCGGGATTGATGAAGAGCCGTGTGCCCTGGAAACAGCTAAACAGATACCGGTTCCACATCGACATCGATGGCCACGCAAACTCCTACGCCGGGCTCTTCCGAAAACTTCTGTCGGGCGGGCTCGTCCTCAAAGTCGCTTCGCCGGAGTGCTACCGGCAATGGTACTACGGTAGCTTGAAACCGTGGGAAAATTTCGTTCCGGTTCGTTCCGATTTGAGCGACCTGTTGGAAACGGTTTCATACTGCCGAAAACACGATCGAGTTGCACGGCGCATCGCGCGGAATGGCCAGCGGCTCGCTCGTTCCTTGACCTACGAAACGGAACTCGCGGCCGCGATTAGTTCTGTGAAGAGTGCGTTCCGCGCGCAATAAAAATGCGGAACTGCGCCCTCATTCCGGAAAACGCTCTCCAATCGGCGTTGTTGTTTTGCGACACTTTCCGTCACCGCCCGCTTGCGCGAATGCCGACCGCATGTTTTTTTCGCGGCATGCTGCCGTGTGGTGTTCGGACTTTCCTCCAGCGCGCATATTCTACGCGCTGGCCATCATCTGCCGTCACGCCGAAGTTGAGACGCTTCCGCGGGAGGGCAACGCAACCGATAGGCGGCCCCGCGAGCAACCGTGCTTTTTTTCGTGGAAATCCCGCTCGTTGAGAAACTTTCGTTGCTCGGACGGGTTTAAGTTTTGATGAATCGCGAGGAAGATCCAGAGCTATGGGATCTGCTTGGGCGGGCGCAAACCCTTCAGCCGTCGCCCTTTTTCGCGCGTAACGTCCTCCGTGAAATTCGTGATATCCCCGTCCGGTTTTCCTGGTGGGAGCGGGTGCGAGGCCGCCGGGTGCTCATCCCGACTTTTGCTGCAGCGGCTGCGCTGCTCATCACCGTCGCCGTCATGCGCTATCAGCCACACCGGAGCCTGGCTACGGTCGCGTCCAGCACAGAGCAGCCAGTTGATCGGACACCTGCGGCGGCGGTGGCGCCCGAACCGGAGATTTCGAACGCAGTAGCTTCCACTGAAGGAGCGAGCCAACCCGCCACTGTGGAGGAGGCGGCGGTCACGCCTGTCAATGTTCAGGCGGATGAGCCACTGGTGGTGGATTTCAAACTGCTGGCGGAAGCGGACGACGACTCGGACGACGACGCTGCTCTCCTTCTCTAGGGAGAGTGGGATCCTGCCTGAACTTATCCGGCGCAGGCTCTCGGGAGACGGCCTCGCCGTTTTATGGAGGGCTGGTGTATCCCGTCAGGCAAACATCCGAGCCGACTCGTTCGTAGCTAACATCGCGCAAGCGTAGGGCCTCCGCCGTGCTGCCGACGCCCTTACCGGCGAATGCCAGCACCTTCGCGGAAGTGAAGAGTGGCGCGAAATAGATCTGTACTTTGTCGATGAGCCTTTCTTCCAGTGCTGCAGATAAAATCGTGCCGCCACCCTCGACCAGCACGCTGGTAATCTCCTTGCGGCCGAGATCCTGCAGGACTGCTCGAAACGACCTTCCCTGCAGCAGGAGGGTGCGGTCAGCGCCGGCTCCCGTGAGGACGCGCGTTCGTCGCGGAAATCGCTTCGTCCGGGTGAGAATGACTCGCCAGGGCTGCCGCATTTCCCCCGTCCCGCGACGAATCGTTAGGCGAGGATTGTCCTGCCGCACTGTTTCTGCCCCCACCAACACCGCATCAACTTCCCCCCGAAGCCGACCGGCGTGCGCTCTTGCCGCCGCTGAGGTAATCCAGCGCGGTTCTTCCGGGGGGCGAGTGAGTCGTCCGTCCAGCGTCATGGCGCATTTGACCAGGACGAACGGCATGCCGCTCGTGATCCACTTGTTAAATCCTTCATTCAGCTGCTGACACTCCTTCTGCAAAATCCCGGTAGTCACTTTGACGCCGCTTTCCCTGAGCAAGCCGATGGCTCGTCCCGCATGCCTTGGATTAGGATCAATAGCGCCGATGACGATCCGGCGGACTCCGCGGGCCATTATATAATCGACACAAGGGGCGGTCCGGCCGCGCGTGGAGCATGGCTCGAGGGTGACATAAAGCGTTGCGTTCCGTGGGAGCGCTCCCTTCACTTTTTCCAGACAGTCTACCTCGGCGTGGGCGAATCCAGCGCCCCGGTGATAACCATAGGCAACAACGCGGTTCTGTAGCGCAAGCACCGCACCTACCGCCGGGTTTGGACTGGTAAGGCCGAGTCCGCGCCGTGCCTCCTGCAACGCGGTTGCCATAAATCGGGCATGGTCACTAGTCGACACCCGAGGAAAATAGCAGAAAGAACAGGGACGAGATGAGTTTATTCATAGCGTAAAGCCGGAGCTTCCTGCGAAATATAATAGGAAGATAAGGCGACAAGACGTCTCATTAACCGGTGTCCCAGGTCGAGTTTTTGGACTCGATCCGAAGCGTCAATACTGCCGCATCACCGTCCGAATCAACAGGGAATGCTTACCCTTACGCTACCGAAAGCGAAAGCAGCTTCGAGCCGCAAAAATAACAGTCGAGTGGGCAGCAGCGAATATCGCTTCCGCGGGGCCGCGCTTCACCAGGATGCGCGGCCCTTCTCTTTTTCCCTTGGCGAAAGTTGAAAGTGTGGACTTACTTCGCTGATGCCCGCCAAGACCGAAGAGAAGGAAGACAAGGTGACCACCGCCCGGAACAAAAATCTCGATCTGGCCATCCAGCAGATCGCCAAGGATTACGGGGACGGCGCCATTATGCGCTTGGGCGATGACAGGGTGGTGGACATTGAGGTGATCCCCACCGGCAACATTCTCATTGATCGCGCGCTGGGCGTGGGCGGATTTCCCCGTGGTCGGGTAGTGGAAGTCTACGGCCCCGAGTCGTCCGGCAAAACCACCCTCACCCTTACTGTTATCGCCCAGGCGCAGAAGCGCGGCGGTCTCGCCGCCTTCATCGATGTCGAGCATGCGCTTGATCCGCAATATGCCAGAAAGCTGGGAGTGAATCTCGATGATCTCCTCGTCTCGCAACCAAGTTCGGGTGAAGAAGCCTTGCGCATTTGCGAGACGCTTGTCCGCTCCAATGCGCTCGACGTTATTGTCCTCGACTCTGTGGCGGCCCTTGTCACCAGAGCCGAGCTCGAAGGAGAGATCGGGGACACCACGGTGGGTGCGCAGGCGCGGCTGATGAGCGCGGCGTTGCGCAAACTGACCGCCCTCATCGCGAAAGCGCGCACCTGCTGCATTTTCACCAACCAAATCCGCGAAAAGATCGGAGTCATGTTTGGCAATCCCGAAACGACTCCCGGCGGCCGGGCCCTCAAGTTTTACGCCAGCGTGCGTTGCGATATTCGCCGTATCGGCGCGATCAAACAGACCGATGGCGTCGTCACCGGCAACCGCACGCGCATTAAAGTGGTGAAGAACAAAGTGGCGCCGCCGTTTACCGAAGCCGAGTTCGACATCA
>JBDTXE010000134.1:0-6275 GCA_040006335.1 Verrucomicrobiota bacterium
CGGCACTTTGAATCTTTTGGAAGCGGCGCGCGGCGTGGAGCGTTTCATCTACGCCTCCAGCTCCTCCGTCTATGGCAGCAGCAAAACCGTTCCTTTCTCCGAGGAGCTGCATCTCACGCAAACGATCAGCCCCTATGCCGCCAGCAAAATCGCGGGTGAGTTTCTCTGCTCGACCTACTCGCATCTTTATCGCATGCGCGTGGTCGCGCTCCGTTTCTTTACCGTTTACGGCCCGCGACAAAGGCCTGATCTCGCCATCCATCAGTTCACCCGCCGCCTTCTCAATGATGAAGCGATCGATCAGTTTGGAGACGGCAAGACGCGGCGCGATTACACTTATATCGACGACATCATTCAGGGCGTGATGGCTGCGTTCGATTACGCGGGCCCTATGTATGACATCTTCAACCTGGGGGAAAACGAGACCGTCTCCTTGCGCGAACTCATCACTCAGCTCGAGGTCGCGCTGGGTCGCAGAGCGAAAATCAATCGCATGCCGGAGCAGCCGGGTGATATGCCACTGACTTGTGCCGATATCTCCAAGGCGCGCCGGCTCCTTGGTTACAAGCCAAAAACGAAACTGGCGGAGGGCCTGCCCCGGTTCGTGGAGTGGTACCGAGCAGCGAATCTGCTGGAGGTGTGACGCTCCCGTTCGCGCAGCGCGCCTGCTTCGCGGCGGGTCAGGCGAAATCGGGCACAACGCTGCTTATGGCGCTGCTGGACGGTCATCCCCAGTTGCTCGTCCTGCCCGAGGAAACTGCTTATTTCCCCACCGTCCTCCACAAATATGGCGCGCGCGGTCGGCGCGCGCAATTTGACCATCTTACCAGCAAAGCGCTTTCGCGCGTCCTCTTCGGCGGCGAACCGAAGTGGACGAAGGGCGACTATACTCTCTTTCCGGCCAAACTGTTTCGTGAGCGTTTTGAAGCGACGGCCTTCGCTCCGGAAAACGCCGGGAAAGACCTGCTCGTACTCATGCTGGAAACCTACGCTGAAGTTTGCGGAATCCCGACCACTCAGATCGAACGCTGGATTGAGAAGACGCCAGCGAATCGCCGTTTCATCCCGCAAATCATGGAGCGGTTTCCCACGGCGAGGCTCCTTTTCACGATGCGCGATCCACGCGCCATTCTCGCCGCCCAAATTGCTCTCGAGAAAACCCGGCGGACGAGCGAATTCTCCGCCTATTACTGCGTCTCACACTGGCGGCAGGCCGCTCGGCTGGCCTTACGTGCGCAAGCCGGGGAACTTCCGGCCCTGGTCACTCGCTACGAAGAGCTGGTGCAGGATCTTCCCGCGCAAATGAGGCGCGTCTGCGACTTTCTCGGCATCGCCTTTGAGCCCGATATCGTCCTTCGCCCGACGAAAGCGGGGGTGTGGTGGAGCGGAAACTCGGCGACGGAACAGCCCTTCACCGACGTTTCTCGAGCGCGAGCGGAAAGCTGGCGCAAAGAGCTTTCGTCCAACGAGATCGGCTGGGTGGAATGGCATTGCCGGGATCTCATGCCGCGCCTTGGCTATGAGCCGATCCTTGCGCAAAAAAGCCTCGGGCGCCACTGGGCGGCGCCCATCCGGGGGGAACTCCCGAAGCATTATTTGAAATCTCGTTATTACTCCGTGCGCGATCGCTTCCTCGGCCCACGTAACAAGTAAGTTGCGCCTCGCCTCACAGTCGGGATAATAGGCCGTTAAACGGTGCCGGGGAGCATACCTTACCGCATCCGCTGAGAGCCATTCGTTTTGTGGAAACTATCATGCGCAAATCTGCCGTGAATCTGTTTTGCCGGTTGGCGGCGGGTTGTCGTTTCGAGCTTCTTGGGCCGCACGTAGCGAAGTTTCCGGCGGCGATCTCTCTTGAGTTCGACCGAACCCACCCGGGTTCACGCGCCGCTGGCGGTGCATTCTTGAATGCGCTTCGTTCGTATTGTTATTCGGTATTCATCGAGGAAAATCATGACATCTCAAAATGGTGGGAGGAACTCGCGCCGCGGTGGGCGCAGTCGTCCCCGCAGAAGAAGCGACGACGCGCCCGGGCGTCCGCAGTCACGGCCTTCAGCCACTCCGGTCAAGAAAGGTTTGTGGGCCAAGATCACATCCTTTTTCAGCGCTGGAAACGGCGCTAGCACAGCCAGCCGGCGCAACGGTGTTCACGCGGTTACAAGCGCCCCAGACGAGGCCGCGCCAGTCGCGCAGCCGGCGCGCAAACCACAATCAGTTGAAGTAACGACCCCCCGTCTCTACGTCGGGAATCTCTCCTTTGACGCCAGCGAGAGTGATCTCTATGAGCTCTTCAAGGGCGTCGGCGAGGTGCAGAACGCGGAAGTCGTTACCTACAAGCACAATCAGCGCTCGAAAGGTTTTGCTTTCGTGCAAATGCTGACGGTGGAGGAAGCCAAGCGCGCCGTAAGCGAACTGCACGACAAGGAGTTCCTCGGCCGCAAGTTGGTGGTCAGCGGCGCGAAGGCCAACGAGCACGCTCGCAGCTGAACGGTCAGTTTAAGGAAACGCGGGAAAAGGGCGTGCAGCGCTTTGGCTGCCGTCCACTCCCGACGCTCATTCCGGTCCATTCTGCTTTCGTCGCGAGGTTTTCCGACGAAGGCGGCGCGCACATCACTGTTCGCTGAATTCGCCCGAAACCTTCTTCATCGTGGGGCCGTCCGCTGTCGGCAAGACTGCGTTCGCACTGCAACTGGCGCGTGAGGAGAACGCCGAAATCGTCAACGCCGACGCCTTCCAAATCTACCAGGGTCTCAACCTCCTCACGGGCAAGCCCGATCACGCTCAACAGCTCGAGATCCGACATCACTTGCTCGGCGCCATTTCGCCCATGGAGGAAATGTCGGCAGGTCGGTTTTGCAACCTCGCCCAGGCGGCGCTCGCCGATATCGCGGGACGCGGCATGCGAGCTCTTGTCGTCGGTGGCACCGGTCTGTATGTCAAAACGCTCACGCACGGGCTGGACCACAATCCACCACCCGATCGCGCCCTTCGCGCCGAACTAATGCAGCTTTCGCTACCTCAACTGCAGAAGCGGCTACAGCAGCTTGCTCCGGCCTTGGCAACGCGAATTGATCTTAAAAACCATCGTCGCGTGACACGTGCGATCGAAATTACCACGGCCAAAGATCATCCCAAGAAAACTTCGCCGCCTGCGGGCAATGAGCTTCCGATTCCGCATCCCGGTATCGTCCTGACGCGCGATCGGGACGATCTCTATCGGCGTATTAACGAACGAGTGAACAAGATGTTCGCGGACGGCGTCGAAGCTGAAGTGCGCGCCACCATCGACATCGGGCCAACTGCCAGGCGGGCGATCGGATTCGAAATTATCACGCAACTTCTGGCAGGGGCAATTTCCCGCGCTCAGGCGATTGACCAGATGCAACAGGCCACGCGTCGCTACGCCAAGCGTCAGTTGACCTGGTTCCGGCGCCAAACTACTTTTTCTGAGCTCAATTTGACCGCGTTGTCACAGCCAGAAGCAATTAGCGCAATCCGCCAGATGATGCGGACGGCGCAGCGATGATCGCAAAGCGCGGCACCCGTCATCTGAAAGAGCAGAGCGAGGTTTTTCCCTCGTGTCCTTTGCCCTCTCCAAGCTCACCACATTGCAACGTTCATGATTGAAACGGCTTCCCAAAAGCGAAGCGAGCGAGCGGTGCTGATCGGCTTGGAACGGAATGGCATTTCGAAATGGGACCTGCGCGACGAGATGGATGAACTGCGCGAACTGGCGAACTCCGCCGGCGCGGAAGTGGTGGACACCATCACGCAGAAGCTACCCAAACCGACCGCGCCGTTTTACATCGGCAAGGGCAAAGCCGAAGCGATCAAGGATTCTTTCCAGCACCAGCAGGTTACCTCCGTTATTTTCAACGACGAACTTTCGCCCGCGCAGGGACGCAACCTGGAGAATCTTCTCTCGCGTAAGGTGCTCGATCGCACCCAGCTCATCCTCGATATTTTCGCACAGCGCGCGCGCAGCCGGGAGGGCCGGCTTCAGATTGAGCTCGCCCAGCTGCAGTATCTCCTGCCGCGTTTGACGCGGATGTGGACGCACTTATCCCGCCAGACCGGTGGCATCGGCACGCGCGGCCCGGGCGAAACTCAGCTCGAGGTTGATCGGCGGAGAGTGCAGGAACGCATCGCGCGGCTTGAGCGCGAGCTCGAGGGCGTGAGGCGAGTGCGCAACGTCCAGCGGCAGGGCCGCAAACGTCATCAATGGCCCGTCGCCGCCGTGGTCGGTTATACCAATGCCGGTAAATCGACGCTGCTAAACCTCATGACCGGCGCCGAGGTCCTGGCGGTGGACAAGCTTTTCGCCACGCTCGATCCGACCACGCGCAGCTTCATTCTCCCGAATAAGCAGCGCGTCCTTCTCACCGATACAGTCGGATTTCTGCGCAATCTGCCGCACACGCTGATCGAATCTTTCAAAGCAACGCTCGAGGAAGTGCGCGAATCGGATCTCCTCATTCATGTCGTCGATCTCAGTCACGCCCGGGTGGACGAGCATATCGCCGCGGTCGACGCAGTGGTGAAAGAACTGGGCGCTTTTGGCAAGCAGACCCTGATCGTTTTCAATAAAATCGACGCTCTGGCCGAGCCTGCGCTGGCTGAAGTCTATCAGCAGCGATTCCCTGGCAGCGTCGCAATCTCGGCGCGCACTGGCAAAGGCACCGATCAATTTGTGGCTGCGCTAGAATCGGCCTTGAGCGCCTGGCGCTTGCGCTCGCAATTTCGCGTCCCGATGAGTGAATCCAATCTCATCGCCGAAATTCATCGCGTCGGGCATGTCTTGGATGTGCAATATGATGGCGAGATCGCCGTCCTGACCGCGCACGTCCCGCCGCATCTCCAGCAAAAGCTCCGCGCTTTCTCGCAGAGTCGCGTCACTGCCTGAGGGTAATGTTTTCCTGTAAGGACGCAGTCTTCATCCTGCCGTGATGAGTCGCGGGGAACCTGAAAGCGAAGACTGCGAAGAGCCCGCCGTGGCCGCCAAAATGCGCCACTGGCAGCAGGTGTTAACAAGGAAGTTCGGTCTCGACCGCTACCCGGTGGCGCGCAAGGTCGTGATTGGCGTCATCGGATTCACTGTTCTCCTTATCGGAATCTGCATGGTGGTTCTGCCGGGGCCGGCCATCCTCATCATCCCCTTCGCCCTGGCTATCCTGGCAACGGAGTTCGCATGGGCACGGCGCATCATTCGCCGCGGAAGCATTTTTGTCGCCCACGTCCGAAAGCGTTACTGGAAGTGGGGCAAGAAAAAATCGGAGACATGACGCTGCGCGAACGAGTTTCGGAATTGCTCGACCGGTTTCGGCGCGCTTATCCGGACGCCCGGTGCGAGCTGGACTTTAAGAATCCGCTGCAACTTCTCATCGCCACCATTCTCAGCGCACAATGCACGGACAAGCGGGTCAACCTGGTGACGCCTGCCCTCTTCCGAAAATACAAGCGCGCGGCGGATTTCGCTACCTCGAACCCTGAGGACCTCGAAAGCGAGATTCGCTCGACCGGCTTCTTTCGCAGTAAGACCAAAAGTATCCGTGCCGCCTGCACGGCCATCGCTTCCGCGCACGGCGGAAAAGTTCCGCCGCAGATGGAGGACCTCGTCGCGCTGCCGGGAGTCGGTCGCAAAACGGCAAACGTGGTTCTCGGCAACGCCTTCGCAAAAGATGAAGGCGTCGTCGTCGACACGCACGTTATGCGCGTGTCCCAGCGTCTTAGACTAACGCGCCACTCTGATCCGCAGAAGATCGAGCGTGATCTGATGAAACTGGTGCCGCGGGAGAGCTGGACCATCTGGAGTCACTACCTCATCTTCCACGGGCGCCGCCGCTGCTTCGCGCGCAAGCCAGACTGCCACCGCTGCGAGGTGCTCGCTCTCTGCCCCAGCGGCAAAGTTTTCATTCGCAAAGGTCAGGCGCGAGCGGCGGAAGTAGTGGATCCCCCGTCGGCTCAGAGAGATACGATCGCCGCGGTGCCGAAACTAAAGGGATCGCAACTAAAATAATATTTACTAGAAGCAGTTGCGTTTATGAATATTCAGTGACTCCGAAAATGCGATCGCGGGAGCATTGCGGTCGCTTTCTTGACATTGCAACGGCGTTGGTGCACCTCCTGCTCCGATTGGTCCAAGTGAAGCTTGTTTTTCATGTTTTTATCCTCGCTTCTGTCGCCGCGCTTCTAGCCGGATGCGGCGGCGGTGATCCGCGGTTCGCCTCGGACACGCAATACCTGGGGGGAGTTTACGGCGGCGAACCGGTGGCGAG
>JBDTXE010000135.1:0-6275 GCA_040006335.1 Verrucomicrobiota bacterium
AAATTACGAAAGCGCAGCTGCTCGCTTTCCGTCTCGCGCAATTGAAAGACGCCGGGCAAGCGAAGCACTTCCACATTTCAATGGCGAAGCTGAACAACGTCGCCATGGCGGTCGATTGTGCCCGCACCGCGCGCGACATCCTCGGGGGCGAAGGCATTCTCGATACCCGAGCCTGCATGCGGCATATGTGCAATCTCGAGAGCGTGAAGACCTACGAAGGCACGGAAGACATGCACCGCCTCATTCTCGGCCAGGAAATTACCGGTCTGTCAGCGTTTGGCGGTTGAAGTTTGAATGGAGCTTTTTTTCGCTGAGCCCAGCCGGCCATGAGAGAGCTTGAGTGAATTATTTCCCGATTAGTTCCAGTATTTTTTGATAACGGGGATAATTCCGAAGATCGTCAAAGTCGGAGTCGTGCTTGATCCACTTCATAATCTCCGGGCCGCTGTGCGGAATAGAGGCTTCCAGGAGATCGAACGCGGTATCGATGTCGCCGAGTTTTGTGTAACCGCAGGCTAAATTGTATTGGGTGGAAGGATCGTCCGGGGCAATCGCCAAAGCTCTCGTCATCCACTCCCGAGCGCGGTCGGTTTCACCCAGCTCGATGAGAGCGGCAATCCCCAGAGTCGCCGGTCGAGGATCGTCGGGATGAAGGGCCAGTTCCTGTTCCGCGAGCTTGCTCGCGCTGCGCGCGGCGGCTTTCACATCCTCGCGCCGCCCAAGCGAGCGGTAGATATTAATTAGAAGACACGGCGGCTGGTAGTCGTTCGGCCTGATTTCGGCCGCGCGCTCGAAAAGTGTGGCCGCACGCTCGAGCATTCCCTGCGCGACACTAGCCCGGGCATAGAGATAATGCGCTTCAAACGAATTTGGACCGAGCCTGACCGCTTCCTGGAATTCCACCGTCGCTTCTTCGTGGCGTTCCGCCGCGGATAGGGCGACGCCGCGTGAAGCGTGCGCTTCGGCGAGCCGGGGATCCAGCTCGAGCGCTTTCGCCGTGGTGGCAAGAAGATTATCGACCCCGACGTCGGCGTCGTAGTGCAGAAACATGAATGAATCGCAGTCCGCGATGCCGGCATAGGCGCGAGCATAGAGCGGATCCAATTCGGACGCCTTGACGAACATGCGCCGCGCCAGCGGGAAGTAGTTCTTCGAGCCTCGATAGAAGAACTCCCGGCCCCTGAGATAATAGGTGTAGGCCTCGACGCTGGCGGTCGGCGGCGTTCCGATCGCCTCTTCCTCTTGCGGGAGGAGTTTGACTTTTAGCTGCGCGACAATCACCCGCGTGATTTCATCCTGGATGGCAAAAATATCGGTGAGGTCGCGGTCGAAGCGCTCCGCCCAAAGATGGCCGCCGTCGCGGGCGTTGATCAGTTGTCCGGTGATGCGCACACGGGAGCCGGCTTTGCGCACACTGCCTTCGAGGATAAAACCGACGCCGAGTTCCTGACCGACCTGCTGGACTTTCACCGCTTTGTTTTTGTAGGTGAAAGAAGTGTGACGGGCGACGACCGAGAGGCCGGAGACCTTGGATAGATCCGTAATCAAATCTTCGGTGATGCCATCGCCGAAATATTCCTGTTCCGGATCGCCGCTCATGTTGTTGAAAGGCAGAACCGCGATCGACGGCTTCGCGTTTTTGGACTTGGCGCGCGGCGCGTCTTTGGCCTGCTCCAGGCCGACGTCGTAGATGCGAACCACCTGCGCGATGTTCTTGAGCTGCTGTTCACCCCGATCTTCGAAAACAAGATCAAGCCGATTGCCGACGTGCTGGTGCACCGATTCCGACACGGTGATGCCTCCAGGTGGCGCGACGCTCTCCAGGCGGGCGGCCACATTCACGCCGTCGCCGTAAATGTCATCGCCGTCCACCATGACGTCGCCGAGATTGACCCCGATGCGAAATTGGAGCCGGCGGTCGGAGGCAATGCTGGCATTCCGTTCCCGCATTTCCCGCTGAATGGCAGAAGCGCATGCCACCGCGTTCACGACGCTGGAGAATTCGACCAGGATGCCGTCGCCGGTGAGCTTGACGAGGCGTCCATGGTGGGCGGCGATCTGGTGATCAACGACTTCCGCCTGCACCGCCTTTAACGCCAACATCGTGCCGGTTTCGTCGGCACCCATCATCCGGCTGTAACCGACGACGTCGGCGGCAAGGATGGCGGTCAGGCGTCGTTCCATTTCGCCTGAGAAATTACCACTCGATGATGGTGCTGGCGACGGTTAAGCCGCCGCCGAAAACGACCATGAGGACGTAATCTCCTTTCTTGATCCGGCCGCTCCGATTGGCTTCGTCGAGCGCGATCGCGACGGAAGCAGCCGAGGTGTTGCCGTAGCGATCGACGTTAACGAATACTTTCTCCCGCGGGATCCCGAGCCGTTCGCCCACCGCCTCGATGATGCGGAGATTGGCCTGGTGCGGGATAAGGCAGGCGATGTCTTCGACGGCGAGCCCGGCCTGGGCCATCGCTTTCTTGGCGGCGCCGAGCATGGCAATAACCGCCTGCTTGTAAACTTCCTTGCCCAACATGTGGATGGTGACCAGATCGTCATGCGCATTTTCGGCCGTGATCGGCGTCTTTGATCCGCCACCCGGCATGAAGAGGATATCGGAGAACTCGCCGTCGCTCGCCAAGTAGGTGCTAATGACGCCATGCGCACGGCCGCGGTGACCGAGAAGGACGGCGCCGGCGCCGTCGCCGAAAAGAACACAGGTATTGCGATCTTTCCAGTTGGTGATGGAACTGAGTCTGTCGGCGCCGATGACGAGGACGGTGTCGTAGGTATGCGAAGTGATAAACTGCTGTCCGATCTCGAGGCCGTAGAGGAAACCGGCGCAAGCGGCAGAGACATCTAGGCAGGCGGCATTGCGCGCTCCAATTTTTTTCTGCACGAAACAAGCGGTGGAAGGAAAGATCATGTCCGGGGTGGCGGTGGCGACGAGGATCAGTTCAATCTCCTGCGCCGTAATGCCGGCTTGTTCCATGGCGTGGCGGGCAGCTTCGGCCGCCATATCGCTCGTGGTTTCGTCCGGGCGGGCGATGCGCCGTTGCTTGATCCCGGTGCGAGTGGTGATCCACTCATCGTTGGTATCGACGAGACGGGAGAGGTCCTCGTTGGTGAGGATGCGTTCCGGCGTGTAACTGCCGGTGCCGATGATGGAGGCGGTCCGCGTCGCTTTAGCGGATCGCGGGCTCGAGCGGGGTTGTCGCTGCATGGTAACGCTGAACCTCCTCGATAATATGCGGATTGACCTGATGTTCAACGGACTCGACCGCGACACGTAATGCATTTTTTATCGCGAGCGGCGTGCTGGCGCCGTGCGCGATGATGCAGATTCCGTTTACGCCCAGGAGCGGGCTGCCACCGTAGTCTTCCCAGTTGGTCTTGCGATGAATCGCACGAAAAGCGCCTTTGGCCATGGCGGCGCCGAGTTTGCGCGTGGTCGTTTTCTTCAGCTCATGTTTCAGCCAGGTGAAGATCGCGGTCGAAAGCGACTCGCAGGTTTTGAGAATGACGTTGCCCACGAACCCATCGCACACCACCACCTCGACTGGGTCCTCGAAGAGATCGTGCCCCTCGATATTGCCGCGGAAGTTAACCCCGCTCAGCTTGAGCAGCTTAAACGATTCCTTGGTTAGCTCGTTACCTTTCACATCCTCGTCTCCGATGGACATGAGCCCGACCCGGGGGTTTTCGAATCCGAGGAGATGGCGGGAATAGACACTCCCCATGATGGCGTATTGCACCAGGTTCTCGGCGTTGCTCTGGGTGTTCGCGCCCGCGTCGATGAGGATGAAAAGGTTCGTCTGCGTCGGGATGAGGGCAGCGATGCCCGGCCGATCGATCCCCGGCAGGGTGCGGAGCTTGATCGTAGCGGCGGCGACAGCGGCGCCGGTGTGCCCGGCCGAGACAATGGCGTCCGCCGCGCCCTTTTTCACCAGATCAACGGCGCGACTGACGGAGGAGTCCTTCTTCCGGCGCACGGCGTCCACCGCCTTATCCCCCATTCCCACCACCTGGGTGGAGTGCACGATCTCCACGCGCGAATCTTTGCAACCAAGTTTCGTTAGCTCCACGGTAACTTTTTCGCTGTCGCCAACCAGGAAAAGTTTGGTGATCTGCGGGTAATGGCGCAGGGCCATGGCCGCCCCGCCTACCAGATTCGGCGGGCCGAAGTCGCCACCCATCGCATCCAGCGCGATCCTCATGAGGGCGGTGAGTGTGAGGCGGCGGCGAAGTTAATGCAAAACCAAAAGTGCGGTCCGGAAGGAATCTGTTGCGGACGAGACCCTGCGTTCACCCTCATACGCGATCCTGATGGGAAAAAGCAGACACGGCGGCGGGCCTGCGCGAGAGAATCCCTGAAACCCTTTCGGTCAGCTTCAGGCGTTAATGCTCAGCACCTGGCGGCCTTTGTAGTAGCCGCAGCTGGGGCAGGCGGTGTGGGAGGGAATCGTGCTGCCGCATTGGGCACACTTATTCATCTGCGGCGCATGCCAGCGATTCGCCGCCTTGCGCGTGCGCAGCCGCATTTTCGAGGTTTTACGTTTAGGGACGCCCATAGAAACGAGCCGCTAAGGAAAGCAGGAAATTCAGGAAAGGCAATCAGGGGTTTAGTTTGAGGCGATCGAGGGCGTTCCAATCGTGTTCGCGTTTCTCAGCCGTGTCCTCTTCCTGCCCGGGTGCCCTGGTCGCTCCTTGGCACGTTCGTCCGCCGTCGCGGTCGCAGTGCGGGTAGGGTGGAAGATTGAGGAGCAGGTCTTCGCGCAGGAACGGCGTCAGGTCGATGACTTCCGGGCCATGGAGCTCGGTGTGGAGGGCAAAAATCGGCACGGCGACGTCGAGTTCAAATTTCTCGAGACAGGCAACGCATCGCATTTCCATCCGTTGAGCGATGCTGCCGTTGGCCCAAAGGGCTCCCTCGGTCACGCCCACGTCCAGGTTATAACGCAGCGGACCGGCGCAGCGGAACTCGTCCGCCCGCATATCCGCGAGCGGGCAATCCTCCTCGCCTTCCAAGTGCATCCCGGTCTGCGGGATCTGCCGGAGATGCACTTTCATTCGGCAGCCCTTTCCGCTTTCGCGGCAAAATGCCGCGTCAGCGCTTCAGCGACCAGGCGCGGCACAAAAGCCGAAATATCGCCGCCCAGCCGCGCGATCTCCTTCACAATGCGGGACGAGAGGTAGGTGTATTCTTCTTTTGGCATCAAAAAAATCGTCTCGATTTCACCGGCTAGTTTGCGGTTCATCAGCGCCATCTGGAATTCGAACTCAAAATCCGAGATCGCGCGCAGACCGCGGACGACCGCGCCGGCCTTTTCCGCGGCGGCGAATTCGACCAAGAGGCCTGACATCGGCGCGACGCGGACATTGAGCGGCCCGATCGCTTCCCGAAGCATGCCGACCCGCGCCTCCAAGGGAAAGAGAGGCTGCTTTTGATCGTTCCCCGCTACCGCCACGATGACCTCGTCGAAGAGCCGGCAGGCGCGTTCGATCACATCCAGGTGGCCGTTCGTCACCGGATCGAAGCTGCCCGGGTAAATGGCGCGTCGCATGTAGAAACTATTCGCCGAGGTAGTTTCGTTTGGAAAGGGGCAAACCGAGTTGCCCTCGGCCGGCTCGCACCCGAAACTCCCGGCGATGCTGCCGCCGACAAAGTATGGGAAAATCGCGGTCGCGAGCACCTTTTCACCCCGCTTCGAGCAGGTGCTGGCGGAGGCAAAGCGGATGCGCGACCGGTTCGAGGCCGAGCTGAGCCTGATCTATGTGGGCGAGGAAACACCGGAAGTGGCCGAGAAATTTCGCGGCGCCCTCACGAAACTTTCGCTCCCGGCGGATTCCCCGGTGCATTACGAAAAGGGGGATCCCTCGGGCGCGATCCTGCGTGCCATCAACGAGAACGGGATCGAATTAATCGTGGCCGGGGCGCTGGAAAAGCAGGTCGTTTTACATCGGTTCCTCGGAAACGTCGCCCGTCGTCTTCTGCGCGAGACGGCCAGCTCCGTCATTCTTTTTACTAATCCGCAGCGCGAGCCAGTTTCTCTCCGCAAGATCGTCTTCGTCGCGGACTACTCGGAGCACAGCGCCGCAGCGCTCCGGCGGACCCTTCATCTGGCGGAACAGGAAAAATGCGAGCGACTCTACGTCATTCGCGTGATCACGACCTTCGACGAAGCGCGTGCTACCCGGGAAGACGAGCCGGCGGTGGACGAAGAGGAAAAGATTGAACAATTCGTTCTTTCCCTGGGCGAAATCCGCGTGCCGACGGA
>JBDTXE010000136.1:0-6251 GCA_040006335.1 Verrucomicrobiota bacterium
GTGAATCGTTGCCAACGATCAACTGGCTGCGTGAACACGGCGCGAAGACGATTTTAATGGCGCACTTTGGCCGACCGAAAGGGAAACGTTCCGAGAAATATTCGTTGCGCGGTGTGGCTGAACATTTGCATGAGTTGATCCAGCAGCCCGTCGCATTTAGCCACGACACCACGGGGGAAATTCCGGAGAAGATTATCGCGGAGATGAAGGAAGGGGACGTAGTCCTGCTTGAAAACGTGCGGTTTCAAGCCGGCGAGGAAGGGAATGACGAAACCTTCGCGCGCGCCTTGGCCGGCCTGGGAGACATTTACGTGAACGATGCATTCGGCGCCGCGCATCGCGCTCACGCCAGCACCGCCGGCGTGACAGGGTTTGTCAAGCAATCCGCCATGGGTCTGCTCATGGAAAAGGAGCTGAAATATTTACACGAGGAGCTGGATCGTCCAGCCAAGCCGTTCGTCGTCATCATGGGCGGGGCGAAGGTGTCGGATAAGATCGGGGTTCTGAAAAAGCTGATGGAAAAGGCGGATTCCATTTTGATCTGCGGTGCGATGGCGAACACCTTCTTCAAAGCGCAGGGAATTTCGATTGGCGCGAGCCGGGTCGAGGCGGACAAGGTCGATCTTGGGCACGAGCTGCTCGCGCTGGCGAAGGAGCGTGGCGTGAACCTGGTGCTTCCGGTGGACGCGATCCTGGCACAGGACGTCCGCGCCGGTGCACCGACGCGGGATTCGGGAAAGTTGTCGCAAGAGCACGGCATCGCGGAAGGCTGGCAAAACCTCGATGCCGGGCCCGAGACCGTCGCGCTTTTCGAACGCGAGATCGCTTCGGCCAAAACAGTGCTGTGGAACGGCCCGCTTGGCGTTTTCGAAATCCCGGAGTTCGCCGCTGGCACTTTCGCCATCGCGCGCGCGCTGGCGCAGAGCGATGCAATCACGATCATCGGCGGCGGGGATTCGGTGACGGCGGTGAGGAAAGCGGGTGTAGCCGACAAAATGACGTTTATTTCCACCGGTGGAGGCGCTTCCCTGGAATTACTCGAGGGCAAAGAGTTGCCGGGAGTCGCCGCGCTGTCGGAAGCGGGATAACCGGCGATTTCCACGATTTGTTAGGTTGTTTTGCTCCTCTGCCTGGTCTAATGGCTGATCTCTTTCGATAATCGAATGCGAAAAAAAATCGTCGCTGCTAACTGGAAAATGAACATGGTCCGCGCCGAGGCGGCCGCGTTCGTGAAGGACCTCCTGCTGGAACTGGGAGACAGCCTCGAAGTCGAGGTCGTGATCGTGCCACCGTTTACCGCGTTGAGCGAAGTGGCGACCTCCCTGGAGAAAACGCAGAGCATCAAGCTCGGCGCTCAGAACATGTACTGGGAGAAAAGCGGCGCTTTCACCGGCGAGATCAGTGCGACGATGCTGCGCGATCTTTACGTCAGATACGTCGTTCTGGGACACAGCGAGCGGCGTCAGCTTTTCGGAGAGACAGACGAGATGGTAAACCGCAAGGCTCGTGCGGCCCACGAGGCGGCGTTGCGGCCGATTGTCTGCGTGGGGGAAACGCTGGAACAGCGTGAGCAGGGAAGGGTCGAGGAAATTCTTGGCAACCAGTTGCGCGGGAGCCTCGATCAGCTGGACAGTAAGTCACTGCAGGAAACCGTAGTCGCCTACGAACCGGTCTGGGCCATCGGCACCGGGCGCAACGCGACGGCGGCGCAGGCCCAGGAAGCGCACGCGTATATCCGGCGCATTTTGGCGGAATTATCGGACCAGGCGACGGCCGAGAGGATCCGCATCCAGTATGGCGGCAGCGTCAAACCAAGCAACGCGCGCGAGCTCATGTCGCAGCCCGACATCGACGGTGCTCTGGTGGGCGGCGCTAGCTTGGAAGCCCGCAGCTTTGCCGAGATCATCCGCGGCGCGGCGCCGCAGTGATTTTCAGTTATTGCGGATAAACCTCCACCAAGGCGACGCCTGCGGGAGTGGCGCCAGCTCCGCTTACCACCGCGGTATATCTTCCTGGCGGCAAGGTCACGAACAAAGCTGGTTCCGCCGGGTTGGGCGGGGCGAATCCGCTGGCTTGGATTTGCGCCTGCTGAGGACTGGATTGCCAGTTATCATTGTTGTCGAGCAGAGCGCCTTGCGCATTATGAAGCTCTAGTTTCGGATCCGGCAGTGCACCAATGACTCCAAATTGGGTCAAGGTCGGGCCGAGCGAGCGCACCACCAACGTCCTAGATCCGCCGGTGAGGACGAATCCTCCGATCATGACATTGTTGCCCGTGTCAACGCGGCCGCGAGTGGAAAGGTTGAGCAGACTCGAGCCCGGCCCGCTGTCCTGATCGTACACTTCCACCAAGGCCACGCCGGAAGTCCCACCGGCGCCGCTCACCGCGGCCGTGTAGCTGCCGGGCGCAAGCGTGGTCAAAATCGCTGATTCCACGGGCGAACCCGGGGCTCTTCCGGTGTCACTGACGTCCTGATGGTTAAGGGCGGTGCCCCAGTTGTCGTTGGTGATCAGGACCGACCCATTCTTATCGCGTAACTGCAGAACCGGATTCTGCAATGGATTCGGCACACCAAACGGCGCGAGGGATGGCCCGAGGGCACGGATCAGTAATCGTTTAGGGGTCGTCCCGCTGACAATGAAGCCTCCGATCAAAACATTGTCGCCGGTTCCGACGGCTGCGCGGGTTGAAAGATTAGGCAGCCTGGCTGGGCCGGCACTCACATTTACGACAAAACTACTCCTCACAACCGCGCCATCGAGGTCGGTGGCGGTAACAGTGACGTGCGCGGTCCCCGCCGCCTTGGGAGCAACCAATAAATGCGACCCGCTTACAGCCGCCGTCACGACGGCAAGATTGTCGCTCGTCGCAGCGTAGCTAAGCGGCGAGATCACTCTAATCACCGGCAAAGAGACCAGGTTCGACACCTTTATTTTAGCGCCGCGAGTAAAATTCCGCAGGGGGAGGGACTCGAAAGGTGCTCTGGCGTTGAATACGGGGATCGCCGCGACGGCATCGACGGTCGCCATCCCTTGACCCGCGACGTGACCGAAAACCGCGAAACCGCCATTTTCCGTATCGAGGGTGGCGTGGTTGTCCGCGAGATTGATGAACCATTGGCTGGTGGCGCTGTTGGCTTGACCCGACACCTTCACCATCGCGATTGTCCCTCGCAGATTCGAAAGCGTGCGCTCGTTTTGAATCGGCGGGAAAGCCTCCACCGGTTTTAGCTGAGCGAGCGTCGGATCAGGAGGATAAGCGAAACCGATGAATCCTCCTCCCTGAATGACGAAATTAGGAATGGACCGGTGAATGATACTCGACGCCAGTTGATGCGTCACCGGATCGGCGGCGAAGTAGCGTCCCGAGGTCACGTAATGGAGAAAATTGGCGACGGTGATTGGCGAGCGGGTGCGGTTCAGGTCGATGTTAAAAGTCCCAGTGCTGGCCGGGAGCAGGACAGTCATCTGCACCGCATCGGATCCATCCGGATCTCGGAAAACTCCAGTCAGATCAATCGACTTAGCCGGTGCGCCGGCATAGGCGTTAAAGCCGGGCACGGCGGTGACCACCACGGGCGAGACATTCTGAGCAAAAGCGCTCCAGCCGCTAAGAAGAAGCAGCAGACCCGGACGGACGAGATTACGAATAAACACAGTAATTCTTTGATTACCCAAATTGCAGAAACTGGCAAGTCGCTTGGGCTCCCTCGCTCCAGAGGGGTGCGTCGACTTTTTACTTTTTTATCTCTAAATAGGTCCGGCGCGTCACGGCCCCGTTGCCAGGATCCTTCATTTCGACCCGCATTTGCTTTAAGAACCACCGGTCGTCGATCTTTTGCGCCGAGACCACCTCGAAGCGTCTCTTCAGTTTCCCGGAGCGATCAAATCCCTCCATCCGCATGAGCGCACCGCCTTCTTTGTCCACCCAGAGGTCCATCCGTCCGTATTGCGATTCGTTAGAGGGCGACTGCAGTTGCAGTTTCCAGCAGGAGCGGGTGCGCAGGAAATCCGAGCCGACCACACGCGCGTTTGGCCAGTAAAGAAACCCGAAGGCGAGGTCTTCGTAGGTGATGGCGGTGCCGCGGACCGCGTCGTCCAGTTTTCCTCGGGTCATGTTGGTGGACCCGCTGCGGGTAATCTCCTTCAGGCGCGAATCGTTCTCCCCGAGGCGGAGCAGGAGCGTTTCGTCCGGATTAGTGAAAATGTAACGAATGACGGGTCCATTTTGCACCAGGCGAAACGGGATCAGAGCAGACTCCTGGCGCAGCTGACCCGGCAAATCGAGTTGTTGAGTTGATTGCCGGAGCCGCACGTTGGCCAGCACCTGCTGGGCATCGGGCAGGCTCTCTGCGCGCACGCCGCCACCGAGAAGCTGCAAGGCCAGCAAGAGAGTCGCTTGTTTCACCAGCACGCTGCTTCTATTCTCGCCCGGCACACGAGCATGGACGAAAGGATTTTTCATTTGATCAATGAACAGTGGACGAGCCCGGCGCTCGATCTGTTCATGGCGGTGATCAGCCGAGCGGATATCTGGACGCCGTTCTTCATCGTGGCTGGCCTCGCCATCCTGATCTTTGGCGGTTTTCGGGGCCGTGCTTTCGTTTTTTGCACGCTGCTTATTCTGGGGCTCTCCAACCTGGTGGTCGACCCTCTGAAAGTAGCCGTGGGGCGGCCCCGTCCCAAACAGGTGCAGGCGTCACGGATGATCGAGCTGATTAAAACACGGCCCATGCTTCTCACGATCTGGCACCGACCCATCGTGCGCCTTTCCACCGAGGATGAACGTTCCCGCTCCGGCTCCTCTTTCCCCTCCGGTCACACCAACAACAACACCGTTATCGCGATCTGTTGCATGATGTTCTACCGGCGTTGGGGCGCGCTTTACTGGATCATTGCGGCGGCTGTCGCCTACTCTCGCATTTACCTCGCTGCCCACTGGCCCAGCGATGTCGTCGGCACCTTTTTCCTCGCCGTGGGCGAAACACTGCTGCTTCTCGGCCTCCTCGAGCTTTTTTGGTCGAAATGGATCGCTCCGCGCTGGCCAAAACTTGGGCATCCCCACCTGCTTCCCTTCCGCGCGCGATGAAAGTCGAGCGCGGCGTCTGGCTTTTTATCATCGCCCTCACCGCCGTGCGACTGGCACTTCTGGGCACGACCGATCTGGAGTTCGACGAAGCCCATTACTGGATGTGGTCGGAGCGATTGGCCCCGGCCTATTTCAGCAAAGGTCCGGGGGTGGCCTTCGCCATGCGCGCCAGCACCGCGCTCTTCGGGCCCAGTGAATTTGGCGTTCGATTCTGGAGTCCGCTTCTCGGCGCGGGAACCAGCCTGCTCTTGTTTTATCTTGGTCGTCGACTCTTCGATGACGCCCGCGCCGGGCTCTGGGCCGTCATCGGTTTGAACGCCACCCCGATTTTCAACATCGGCAACTTCGTCATGACGATCGATCCGCTCTCGCTCTTCTTCTGGGTGGCCGCGATGCTTTCATTCTGGTGCGCCTTGGAGCGAAGCCCCCGTTTCTCCTGGAAGTGGCCGCTCACCGGCGCCTTGATCGGTCTCGGTTTCCTCTGCAAATACACCAACGCCTTCGAGCTTCTTTCCGTTATCGCCGTCCTCACCTTCATCCCGCGGCTGCGGGTGGAATTTCGACGCCCGGGCTTTTACTTGCTCCTTCTCATTGCCCTCGCCTGCGCTTATCCGCCCTGGCAGTGGAATCGCGCCCACGCCTGGGCCACGCTCGGGCATCTCCGTTCGCGCGGGGGAATCGATGAAGGCTTTGGCATTCATCCGACCGAGCTTCTTTCCTTCATCGGCCAGCATTTCCTGGTTTACTCGCCGCTGATCTTCGCGGCGGTAGCCGTTGGCGTTGTGGCGCTCTGGCGCCGCGCGCAGCAACAGCCGCGCCGTCTCTTCCTAATGTGGTTCGGTCTCCCGGTGCTGGCCTTCTATTTCGTGCTTTCTTTTAACAAAGCGGCCGCCCCCAATTGGGATGCGCTCGCTTTCCCCAGCCTCGGTCTTCTCGCCGTCGCCTTCTGGCGCGAGCGCATGGAGGGCAGCCGAGGATGGCGCTTCGCTGCCGCCGGCGCGCTCGCGCTCGGTCTGCTCATGACGATTCCCGCGCTCGATAGCGATATTCTCCACAGCCTCGGTATCCCGATCGGTCGCAGTGATCCGTCGGATCGCCTGCGCGGTTGGAAAAGCGCAACCGGCGCGCTCGAGCAATTACGGTCGGAAGTGGAAAGTAAGAC
>JBDTXE010000137.1:0-6246 GCA_040006335.1 Verrucomicrobiota bacterium
TTGATCGCCAAGCCGATCCCCTGCTCCGGGACGAAACGCGCGACGATCAAATCAAGGCCGAAGCCATCCAGTTCTCGCAGGGCGCCAAACAGATTCGACGCGGCCTCGCGGAGGTCGCCCTTCCCGCTCAGATACCGCACGCAGGCGGGAGGAAAGGCGTTCTCCCCTCCTGCCGTCGGCTGAAGTTGCAGCAATCCGATGCGTTGTTCGAAGTGATCAGCCGGGTCGAAAAGCGTGTCCTGCTCGAGGATGAGTAATTTCGTTTGCGGAGAGTAGTGAGAATCGAGTTGTCCGGGAGCGATCACGGCACTCGGGCGAGAAGCTCGTTGCACCATTCCGTAGGGTTCGAGCGCTTCCTCCGCCAGTGCACCCGGGCGCAAAATCTCAATGTTCTTTCCCACCACTCTCACGATGGTGGACTCGATCCCGTGATCAGTTCGGCCCGCATCGACGATCAGAGGGATTCTCCCGCCCAGTTCTTCCGCAACATGCTGCGCCGTGGTGGGGCTGATCCGGCCGAAGCGATTTGCACTCGGCGCCGCCAAAGGGCGACCGAAGTCGCGAATGATTTTCTGGAAAACGGGATGAGCACTGCAGCGGACGGCGATCGTTTCCCGGCCGGCCGTGACCAAGAACGGAACACGTTCATGTTTCGTTAACAGAAGCGTCAGCGGGCCCGGCCAGAAATCTTCGATCAACCGTCGCTCGATCTCGGAAGGAACAGTAGCTACTTCCTCGACCGCCGCCGCCGTCGGCAAATGCACGATCAGCGGGTCGTGCCGCGGGCGTTCTTTTACCGCAAAAATCCGGGCGACCGCCGCCGGGGACAACGCGTCGGCCGCCAGCCCGTAGACGGTTTCGGTCGGAAGCGCGACGACCTCTCCTGCCCGCAGAAGCGCGACCGCGCGGGCCACGGCCGCGTTTCCCGCTACGACGTCGGTTTGCAAAGGTTCTCCCGCGCTCGCCGCACGGCTTCCGCCGCTTCCTTGCCGGAGGGAGCAAGCGCGGTCAGATGGCCCATCTTCCGACGCGGGCGCGCCTCCTGTTTGCCGTAGAGATGGAGATGCACATTCGGAGCGTCCAACGCCGCGGCCCAGTTGGGCTCGCCCTTCTGCCACACATTCCCGAGAATGTTTGCCATTGCCGTCGGTCGTAGCAAATCGGTCGCTCCCAGGGACAGTCCGCAAACCGCGCGGACGTGTTGTTCGAACTGACTGGTGACGCAGCCTTCGATTGACCAATGCCCGGAATTATGAGGGCGCGGCGCGATTTCGTTAATTAGGACGCCACCGCTGTTTTCGAGGAACATCTCGACCGCAAGCAGCCCCACCAACTCCAGTTTTCCCGCGAGTGCGATGGCAAGTTCCGTCGCTTCCTGGGCGATCGCTTCAGGAATGTTCGCCGGCGCGATCGTGACGTCGAGAATGTGATCACGGTGGATGTTTTCCACCACGGGAAAAGCGCGCACGTTACCACTTGGATCCCGCGCGACGATGACCGAAATCTCTTTCTCGAAATCGATCGCGCGTTCCAGAATGAGTTCATCGCCTGAGCGCGCGCTCCAGACTTCGGCCAGGTCGCGCCCGGAGATCGATTGCTGCCCTTTCCCATCGTATCCAAAGGAAGCGGTCTTGAGAATGGCGGAGCGTCCGATCTGCTCGACCGCGTCGGCCAGTTCCGCTGCAGTTTGCACGGCACGAAACTGCGGCAACGGAAACCCATTCTTGGCTAGGAATATCTTTTCGCGCAGGCGGTGCTGCGCCGTCTCGAGGATGTGACCCGCCGGTCGCACCTCTACCTCACCCGCGCACCAGGCAATCGTCTCCGAGGGAATGTTCTCAAACTCGAAGGTGAGCAGATCGACTTCACGAGCAAAATTGCGCACTGCCGCCTCGTCGCGGTAATCGGCCACAATCGTGTGGTCGGCGAATTGCGAAGCCGGTCCGTCTTTCTCCGGCGTAAAAATTTCCACCCGATAGCCCATGCGACGGGCGGGAATGGCAAACATCCGGCCCAATTGTCCGCCCCCCATCACACCGATGGTGGACCCCGGCGGGAAGCGTTTCATGGAAGCTTCTGCGCGAGGACAGAGTCAGTTTGGTTTTTGCGAAAGGCTTCCACTTTCTCCCGAACCGGAGTGTCTGAGAGCGCAATGATGCTGGCGGCGAGCAGTCCGGCATTTTTTGCTCCCGGCACCCCGATGGCGAGAGTGCCCACGGCCACGCCACCGGGCATTTGCGCAATCGAGAGCAGAGAATCCAACCCTTTCAGCGCCTTCGATTCGATCGGAACTCCGAGCACCGGCAGCCAGGTGTGCGCCGCGATCATGCCCGGCAAATGAGCGGCGCCACCCGCTCCCGCGATTATTACCTTCAACCCGCGAGCGGCGGCCCCACGTCCAAATTCCGCCAGCAGCTCCGGAGTGCGATGGGCGGAGACGATGCGATGCTCACTCCGGACTCCGAGCTGTTCTAGCATGACGACGGCGTGCTGCATGGTCTCCCAATCGGAAGCGCTGCCCATGATGACCGCGACCTGTGCTGTAGTGCTCGCCATAGCTTATTCTAACGAACTTCCCGCCACCGCAACGCGTGATTTCACGTATGTTTGCCGGTGCCGTTACCACAGCGCTCAATTGTTTTGATCGGTTTCATGGGCGCGGGCAAATCAGCGGTGGGCCGCGAGCTCGCGCAGCGTCTGCAGTGGCCGCGGCACGACACCGATGAAATGGTGAGGGCGAAACTCAAAATGACCATCGCGGAGATCTTTGAGCGTCAGGGCGAGGCCGCCTTTCGTCTAGCCGAGGCCGAAGTGCTTCGTCGAATTCCAAGCGCGCCGCCAAACATTGTCGTCACCGGCGGCGGTGTTCTTTTACGAGACGAAAACGCGGCGCTCCTCGCCCTCCTCGGTAACAGAGTTTGGCTCGATGCCGATGAAGAGCTTCTCTGGGAACGCGCTTCGCGGCGGGATTCCCGGCCTCTTCTGCGTCAGCCAAATCCGCGCGAGAATTTCTCCGCCCTTTTTCGGAACCGGCAGCCTGTATACCGGGCGGCGGCGGATCACCGCGTCGACATCACCGGCCAAACCATCGCCGAAGTAGCGACCGCAGTGATGAAAGTGTTGTGAAGGCGGAGTTGCGGGAACAGGTCGTGGCGCGGGCCACAGAAATCGGATTTGATCTTTGTCGCTTCACCCGCGCGGCGGAACCGGCTCATGCCGCGGAATTTCGGGACTGGCTTTCGGCCGGTCATGCCGGCGAGATGAATTACCTTCAGCGCAATGCGGAGCGGCGATGCGATCCCCAGCTCGTTCTTCCCGGCGCCCGTTCGATCATCGTCCTGGCGCAGAATTACTTTCAGGGGCCACTCCGCGCCCAGGCGGGATCTTCCGCCGCCGGCACCATCGCACGCTACGCTTGGGGCGCTGATTATCATCTCTCGTTAGAATCAAAATTGCGCCAGCTCGACGCTTTTCTTGTGCGCTGCGGCGGCCGGCAAAGGTTCTACGTCGACACCGGCCCGGTCCTGGAACGCGATCATGCCGCGGCGGCCGGCATCGGGTGGCAGGGAAAGAATACCATGCTCCTTAATCGGACGCTCGGGACCTGGTTTTTCCTGGCCGAGATTCTAACGACTCTCGAATTCGACCTCGATCAAGCCGAGCCCGACCGGTGCGGTTCGTGCACGCGGTGCCTCGACGCCTGTCCCACCCAAGCCTTCACCGGTCCGCACCAGTTGGACGCGCGCCGTTGCATCTCCTATCTCACGATTGAACTGAAGGGGTCGATCCCGGTCGAATTGCGCCCTTTGCTGGGCGATCACATCTACGGCTGTGACGTCTGTCTCGACGTTTGTCCCTGGAACCGTTTTGCCACGCTCTCGCGCGAGACCACATCTTCGATGGGTGAAGATGTCGCCCGCATGACCCTGCGAGATTATCTCGCTCTGACCGAGGAAAGTTTCCGCCTCCTCTTTAGAAACTCGCCCATCCGGCGCACCAAACGCCGCGGATTGCTGCGCAATGTTTGCGTTGCCTTGGGAAACGTGGGGACCACGGACGATCTGGCGGCACTCCGAAAGGCGTCCGTCGACTCTGAACCGCTCATTGCGGAGCATGCCCGCTGGGCGATCGAACAAATTGAGTCGCGAGCGCAGAAGGTTGAATCCACGGCAGACTCTGCTCCCGTCTAAGTGGCGTGAACGGATTTTACTTTGTCATGGTCTGCGCAGAGACTGATTCTCGGCTCTGAGTCGCTTATGCACCAAAGTGCTGCTTCCTCTGTCTCCGCGGGCACTTCGCCATCCGAAACGCCCGGTAGGGTAGATCCTCCGGTTCCCCGTCGCCGTAAACGAAAATGGCGCCGTTATATTTTTCTCAGCCTCGGATTGCTCCTCCTCCTTGGCGTCATCGCCGGGGTTGTGGCCAGCAAGCGCGAGAAGCCAATCGAAGTCACAACCGAACAGGCCGCGCGCCGCACGATCGTGGAGCTGGTTTCAGCGACCGGAAAAGTGCAGCCGGAGACTGAAGTAAAAATTTCTCCCGAGGTTGCCGGCGAAATCATCGAACTTCCGGTTTCGGATGGCGCGCCGGTAAAAAAAGGTGACCTCCTCGTGCGGATCAAGCCTGATTCCTACAAAGCGCTTCTCGAGCAACAGGAAGCAGCGATCAGCGGATCGAGGGCGACGAATCTGCAGCAGAAAGCTTCGCTGACGAAGGCCGAGGCCGACTTCAAGAGGAGCGAGGATCTCTTTAACAAGCGGATGATTTCCGACCAGGAATTCGCCACCACCAGGGCCGCCGTAGAGGTAGCGCGAGCTACCTTCGAGAGCTCCTTGCACGACATCGAGAAAGCGGAAGCCAGCTCCAGCCAGGCGCGTGATCAGCTATCCAAGACGACCATTTACACTCCCATCAACGGCGTCGTCACCGTACTGAACTCCAAACTCGGCGAGCGCGTGGTGGCGACGAATCAGTTTGCCGGCACCGAGGTCATGCGGGTGGCAGACCTTTCGCGGATGCAGGGGGTCGTCGATGTGAATGAAAATGACGTGGTCAACGTGAAGGTGGGAGACGATGCCAGGGTCACGGTGGATGCCTACGGCGAACGCAGGTTCAGCGGGAAAGTCGCACAGATTGCCAACACCGGGAAAACCACCGGGAGCGGGACGCAGGAGGAGGTGACGAACTTTGAGGTAAAAATTAACCTCGACACACAGGGCGTGCTTTTGCGCCCGGGATTGAGCTGCACCGCGGAAATCCAAACCAACATGATCGCGGATGTGGTCTCCATCCCTCTGCAGAGTGTGACCATTCGGACCGGTGACCCGAACCTCAGCCCCGAAGAAATCGATCGCCGCAAAGAGAAGCAACAAGCGGAGGACAAGGGAAACAGCGCCGCGGATGTCACTAACCTCCAGCAGGAAAAGAAAACACAGCGCGAAGAACGGGAGAAGATCGCCAAAGTCGTCTTTCTCAAGAAAGGCGCGACGGCCCGCCAGGTGAAAGTCACGACCGGCATTTCCGATGATACCTACATCGAAGTGAAAAGCGGTGTCAGCCCCGGCGACGAAGTCATCTCTGGCAGCTACAGCGCCATCAGTCGCAAGTTGAAGGACAACGCCAAGGTGACGTTGGAAAAACAGAAGAAGTGATCCGCTGGCTGCAGACAGCGGCGACTTCGCGCCCGCCTCGATCACTGCGCAGTCTTTGATGGATAAGAGCAACGGCATCCGACCGCACGGTGCGCTCGTCATTGATATCGCCAACATCACCAAGCGCTATGTCATGGGGGAGGAGACGGTGCACGCTCTCCGCGGCGTCTCGCTTCGCATTCATCGCAATGAATACCTCGCGATCATGGGACCGAGTGGCAGTGGAAAATCGACGCTCATGAACATGCTCGGCTGTCTCGATACGCCCACCTCGGGCCGTTACTTCTTCAACGGCCGCAATGTCGCGGAGATGAACGACGACGAGCTGGCGGAGATCCGAAACCGCGAGATCGGCTTCGTTTTTCAGACCTTCAACCTTCTGCCTCGTTCGACCAGCCTGCGCAATGTGGAGCTCCCGTTGATCTATAGCGGAATCGAGCCGGATACCCGTGACGAGATGGCCACGCGGGCCTTGCGCGATGTGGGTCTGGGCGACCGTCTGCAGCATAAACCGAACGAACTCTCCGGTGGCCAGCGCCAACGCGTGGCAATCGCACGCGCTCTTGTCAACAACCCCTCAATCATTTTGGCGGAC
>JBDTXE010000138.1:0-6180 GCA_040006335.1 Verrucomicrobiota bacterium
CCGGAGCTGGTGCGGCCGGCGGAGCGCGGCGGCCTGGGTCTGGACGCGTGCTGGGCGGATGATTTTCACCACGTCGTGCGGGTGATGCTGACCGGCGCGCGCGAGGGTTACTACCGCTCCTACGAGGGGACGGCGGATGAGTTGGCGGCGACCTTGCGCGACGGCTGGCTGCTGCACGGCGCCGAGCGAACACGCCATCGCGGGGCCGGGCCTAACGAATGCGCGGAGTTGCCACCCGAGCAGTTCGTTTTCTGCATCAGCAACCACGACCAAATCGGGAATCAGGCGTTCGGTGAACGGCTCAGTCAAGCGGTCGCGCCAGCGGCGTTTCGCGCCGCTTCGGCTTTGCTCTGCCTCGCTCCCTATACGCCGCTGATTTTTATGGGCCAGGAGTGGGCGACCTCGGCGCCGTTTCAATTTTTTACCGATCACGAGGCTGAGCTGGGGCGCCAGGTGACCGAAGGGCGGCGGGAGGAATTCAAAGGGTTTGCTTTGTTTCGGGACGCCGCGGTGCGTGAGCAAATTCCCGATCCGCAAGCGGAGGCGACTTTCCTCCGTTCCAAGCTTCGTTGGGAGGAATTGGAAGAGCCGAGCCACGCCGCGGCGCTGCGGTTTTACACGGAGTTGCTGCGCTTGCGGCGGACGCTGCCCGCGCTCCGAGATCGCCGCCGTGACAATTGGCAGGTGCTCGAGCCCGTGGACGGAGTCGTGCAGATCGTTTTCGGAAAGGCAGGATCGGAGCAATGCCTCGTGCTGGTCGACTTGGTTGGCGGGCATGCCGATCCGTCGCGCGAGAGCGGCAACTGGGAGGTGGTGCTTTCCACAAACGAGGCCCGCTTTGGCGGCGATGACGCACCGCCTTTTACCCAACCGGAAGTGCGGCTGCTGCGGAGAAGCCCGCGGGATTGACCGCGCGGCGCGTCCAGCGAAGATGAGGACGGACGCGGCTCGTGTCCGTTTCCGTTGAAGACAAAGATACTTTCACTCGAAGAGCTGGCCGCTCGGGCGCAAGAGATGCGTCGCGCGGGCGAGAGGCTGGTGCTCACGAACGGCTGTTTCGATCTACTCCACGTTGGTCACGTCCGCTATCTCGAACAGGCGCGCGGGCTAGGCGATGGTCTGGTCGTTGCTCTGAACGGCGATGAATCCGTGCGCGCTCTGAAGGGTGCGGGGCGTCCGATTAATTCGGCAGCGGACCGCGCGGAGGTCCTGGCGGCCCTGGCCTGCGTGGATTTTGTCACGGTCTTTGCGTCCATTCGCGCGACCGAAGTGATCGCGGCGGTCCGTCCTGCAGTCTATGTTAAAGGCGGGGATTATACCGTGGAGAGTTTGAATCCCGAGGAGCTGACTGCGTTGCGGGCAGCAGGTAGCCAGATCGAAATCATCCCGCTGGTTCCGGGCAAATCGACTTCCGGAATTCTCGAGCGGATGCAGAATCTTTGACCCGTGGAACGGCTTGCCCTCGGGATTCTCGGATCGGGCAAGGGCTCGAATTGTCGCGCGATTCTAGAGAAAATTCGGGGGGGCGGATTCCCGGCGGAGGTGCGGATCGTGATCTCCGACGTGGCGGACGCGGGAATCCTGACGATCGCAAGGGAGTTTGAGGCCCCCGCTGCGCTACTGTCACCGGGAAAATGGCGGACAAAACTCGATTCGGAAGCGGAGCGGGAACTCGTTAGGCTATTGCGCGAGGCGGGGGTCGAGCTTGTCGTCCTCGCTGGCTTCATGCGCATTCTGAAAGTGCCGGTCCTGAATGCTTTTCCTCGTCGCATCATCAATGTGCATCCTTCCCTGCTCCCGAAATATCCCGGACGGGAAGCTTGGGCGCAGGCGCTCGCCGCCGGAGAAACAGTCACTGGGTGCACGGTCCATTTCGTCGATTCGGGCATCGATACGGGCGAGATCATCGCTCAGCGCGAGGTGCCGATCTTACCTGGTGACACCGCCGCCTCGCTGCACGGCCGCATTCAGTTGGCGGAACGAGGCCTCTATCCTGAGGTCATCAGCCAACTAGCAGAAGAATTCGGGGCGTCCGGAGCTTAACCGCGCTCCGATTTTTGATCGCGTTCCAATAACTCCTGCATCGCCTGCGCGGGAACCTTACCTTGGTGGAGCACGGCGTACACCTGGTCGATGATGGGAGTTTCAACCCCAAGTTTGCGCGCGCATTCGAAAGCGCTGCGGGCCGTGGGAATTCCCTCCGCGATCGTCTTTGTGCCCGCCGTGATCTCCGCCAAGCTCTTTCCCTGCCCGAGTTGCTCGCCCACCCGGCGATTCCGGCTGTGCCGGCTAAAGCAAGTAGCGACCAGGTCACCTGCTCCGCTCAGACCCTGGAAGGTGCGCCCCTCACCACCCATGGCCACCCCTAAGCGGAAAAGTTCGGCCAGGGAACGTGTGATTAGGGCCGCCTTGGAATTATCACCCAATCCGAAGCCGTCGCTTACTCCCGCGGGAATCGCGAAAATATTTTTGAGCGCGCCGCCCAGTTCGATGCCAACGATCTCGTGGCTCGTATAGACTCGGAAGCGTGAACTCCCCAAAGCTTGTTGGAGGGTTTCCGCGATGGATTCTTCGCGGCAACCCAGAACGGTCGCGGTTGGCAGGCCTTGGGCCACTTCCGCCGCCAAGTTGGGGCCGGAAAGGACTGCCACGGGATTAGCGGGAAACTGTTCGGATAGGATTTCGCTCATGCGAAGGCCCGTGCCGTGCTCGAGTCCCTTGGTACAACTAAGGAAAATCGCTGCATCATTTGTCAGATGCGGGCGGAGGCGTGCAGCCACCTGCCGCATCGCGATCGAAGGGGTGACGAAAACGATCAAATCCGCCCCTGCACAGTGGGATAGATCGCTTGTCAGGAGAATGTTGTCAGGCAGTTCAACCGCTGGCAGGTAGTCAGGATTTTTGCGCGTGTGTGCAATCTCTTCCACACGCGCCGGGGTGTGCCCCCAGAGTACGATCTTGTTTCCTTGTCGCGCCCATAGAACTGCCAGCGCGGTTCCCCATCCGCCCGTCCCGAGAATGGCTGTTTGAGCGATCATCGCTTATTTCCGAATCTCTCTTCTTCGCCTTGCAAGAGGCGCCCGATGTTTGAACGATGCCGCCAGATAACCACTCCCGCGATAAGAATCGAGAACGGCAGGAGAGTGGTTCCGGTCAAAGCGTGCAAACGCAGATAAAGGGCAACAAAAAGAGGAAGCGCGGCCGCTGCGACGATCGAAGCGATCGAGACATAGCGGGTGATTTTGAAAAGCACTAGCCAGACGAAAAAAACTGAAATCACTGCGATCGGCATGAGTCCCAAGAGAACGCCGGCGGAAGTAGCTACACCTTTTCCTCCGCGGAACCTCAGCCAGACCGGAAAGGTGTGCCCGAGGATGCAGGCGAGGCCAGCGACGATCCCGACAATTTCAGGCTGTGAAATGGGGGGCGTGATGAATGCCAACCCCGACGCTGCCCGCACGGCAAGGAATCCCTTTAAGGTATCAAGAAAGAATACCAAATAACCCCACTTCTTGCCCAATACGCGCAAGACATTTGTGGCCCCAATGTTGCCGCTTCCAAACAGTCGAATATCGACGCCGCGAGCCCGGCCGATAAGGTATCCGTTCGGACACGAGCCGAGGAAGTAACCCAAGATGGCTGCGCTGAGGTAGCAATAGGAGAAGGTCAAAACACGTAACGACAATTACTTCCGTATAAATTGTCCTTTGAGCCAAATATTGAGAATTCCTAGATCACTAGGGGTCACCCCGCTAAGGCGGCCAGCCTGCCCGAGAGTGACGGGACGTAGAGCGCTGAGCTTCTGGCGCGCCTCATTTCTCAGTCCTGGAACTGAGGTGTAATCGAGTTCGGATGGAATCTGCTGTGACTGAGAATTGCTCATCGATTTCACCTGGTCCTGCTGCCGCCGAATGTAGCCATCGTATTTAATATCGATTTCCAGGCCCTCCCATATTTCCATAGCCACCGTTTTTCGAAGTTCTTCAGGTATAGTGCAAAGATCAAATTCGGGTCGCTTCATCAACTGGAGCAAACTCAAACCATCGATTCGAGTAGACAAGACAAGGTGACGTGCGCGTTGCAACGCCTCGCTCTTGCGTCGTGTCGCGTCGGTGCGTCTACGATCGACCAACCCGATTTCCGAGCCTTTGGGCGTGAGCCGAAGGTCGGCATTGTCTTGGCGCAAAAGCAGGCGATGCTCGGCTCTGCTTGTAAACATTCTGTACGGCTCTTCCGTTCCTTGATTCACAAGGTCATCGATCAGGACGCCAATATAGGCTTGACTCCTTTCAAAGACCAAGGCGGGGCGGGATGAAACCTTGAGGGCTGCATTTGTTCCTGCCATTAATCCTTGAGCGGCTGCCTCTTCATAACCAGAGGTGCCATTGATTTGGCCAGCAAAATACAATCCGTCTACCAGTTTCGTCTCCAACGTGGGTTTCAGTTGGGTGGGAGGGAAATAGTCATATTCAACGGCGTAACCCGGGCGCATTATTTCCGCGTGGCCAAGGGCAGGGATGGATCGGATGAACTCGAGCTGAACTTCGTACGGCATGCTAGTTGACATCCCGTTGACGTAAAATTCGCGCGTATAGCGACCCTCCGGTTCGAGGAAAATCTGATGATGGCTTCTATGAGCAAATTTCATCACCTTATCCTCGATGGACGGGCAATACCTCGGCCCGGTCCCCTTAATTGAGCAGTTATAAAGCGGCGATAAATGAAGATTACTTCGGATTATCTCGTGCGTTAACGAGTTTGTAGCGGTAATCCAGCAGGGAATTTGTTCCACATGGAACTCGCCCCTAATAACGGAGTTTGTTGTGAGCCCGTCAGGATCCGCAAATTCATCGTCCGGAGATAAATAACTGAAGCGCGACGGCTTGAGATCTCCGTCCTGTCGCTGGCATAAGCCAAAGTCAATCGAACGTGCATTCAGCCGGCAGGGGGTTCCGGTTTTAAATCGGCCGGTCGCAAACCCAAGATGGCGCAGATCATCGCTTAGCGAAGAACTGCTATCCGCCATTCTTCCACCCACCTGCTGTCTGTTCCCAACGTGTAATAGCCCTCTAAGAAATGTGCCAGCGGTGATGATCACGCTTTTCGCTCTCATCTTCATTCCGAGATCTGTCTCCACGCCAGCCACCATGCCTTTTCTAACCGTTATCTTGGTCACGCTTGCCTGTTTCAGATCTAGCCGAGGCGTCTGCTCCAGCAGTCCCTTGAGCCGGAATTGGTAGGCTTTCTTATCACATTGCACTCGCGGCGCGCGAACACTCGGACCTTTCGAGCAGTTAAGCATTCGGAACTGGATGCCAGTCGCATCGGCATTAATTCCCATGATGCCGCCAAGCGCGTCAATTTCTCGCACGAGGTGCCCTTTGGCCAGGCCACCAATGGCCGGGTTACACGACATTTGCCCGACAGTATCAAGATTTTGACTCAGGAGAAGAGTGACAGCTCCCATCCGAGACGACGCGAGAGCTGCTTCGACTCCAGCGTGGCCTGCGCCGACAACTATGACGTCGAAAGTTTTGGAATACTGGTCCATCTGAAATCAATTTCGCTGACTAATAATTCCTAGGGCGGCCATGGGCAGAAGATGGATCAGATTCCAGTCTAGGGTGTTGCGGTCGAACCCTTCACTGAAAATGGTCAGGTTTGGATTGAATTCGGCCAAGACCTGCCGACAAGCGCCACAGGGGACGATCGGAGTAGCCGACGCGGAGACAATCGCGATCGCGACCAGGTCTCGTTCACCGTGTTGAATCGCGGTCGCCAAAGCGGCGCGTTCCGCGCAGATCGTCAGGCCGTAGGAAACGTTTTCAATGTTACAGCCTTTAAAAATTTGTCCGGATTTAGTTTGAATTGCGGCACCGACGGGAAAGTTCGAGTAGCCCGCATAAGCCATCTCACGCGCTTCCCATGCGGCCATCAAAAGCTCTTTGGGGTCTATTTTTGAGCCCATACAGGTTGGTTAAACTCCTTTATCGGAGGGACTTGAATATCTACTCCCCCGACAACTTTCTCTGGTTCCTCGACCTCTCGGAGTAAACGCAGTGAGATGCGTCCAAGCGTTATAAGTATGACTGCGGAAAAAACCAGACCGCTGCCCCAGACCCAATACTCCACCGAACGAGGATGGCTTTTGCCACGAACCAAATTCAATCCGAGTTGACC
>JBDTXE010000139.1:0-6171 GCA_040006335.1 Verrucomicrobiota bacterium
ACTAAGCCGGTGTTCTCCTCGATCAATCGACCGCATTCTTCGTCTTTTCTCCCCGACCAATCCGACCGAATCAATCGGCGCGGCAACGAATAATTGCCGTTGTCCGCGTCTCCCGCGAGATGCCGGCTAGAGGCCACGAAGCAGCCTCCGCCTCTCGGCCTGCGAAGCAGTGGCGCATCAACCTCAGCTCTAACAATCGTTAACAATAATCCACGGCACCCAGCTGTGGTGCGCCACAATCCCTCAGCCCATCTTACCTATGACCTTCTCCATCTCGAGGGCGGTAAATGCACGCATTGTCTGGGTGCGAATATTTCCCAGCATGTCCGATTGGAGCAGAACGCTCGCCGCCGTTTCCTCGTCGGGCGCCTCGAAGATACAGACCTGATCGTAATGCCCCATCGTCCAAAACATTTCCTTTATCGTTACGCCCCGTGTCTTCACCTTGGCCGCCCAGTCCGCTACCCGCTGCGTCGTGCCCTTCGCGGCCTGAATCCCCTTATCGGTGAACTGCACTAAACTGATATAAGTCGGCATGGCTGACTTTCGGCCTCGCTTGCTAAACCGCAAAACGACCGCACCGACATAGACTGGGTGACAGCTGGAGCCGATCGCTTTGCCTGCTGCGTTCGTGCACGGTCTCACCCAAATTTCCCGCGGCGAAACGAGCGACGACCCGGCGAGAGGCGATTCTTAGGTATGCTCCTCATCATTGCGGTTCTTTTGGTTCTATTTTGGGTCGGCGGTTTGGCCTTTCACATCGCCGGGGGTCTGATCCACATCCTCATCATCATTGCCGTGATCATGTTCATTCTCCATTTCATGCGCGGCCGAAAGGTCTAGCGCCCCGCAGCCGGCCCATTGTAAAAGGGCCGGTCCCGCCTCCTCACAATAGCTTCCGGCGGACGAATCGACCGCGAGAGCCTCGAGGCTGTCTCTTTCGGCGGCCTACCGAAAGCTGGCGGGTCGCCGTCCGCGAGAGCGCCGTAGAAGCTGCGGCTAGTCTCGGGGACCGGAGACACGCGCATCGCGTTTTTTCACGATGCGCCCTTTGCGAATTTCTAAGGAAGGGGCCGACGGCATCGGCTTTGCTGTCGCGGAAGGAGTGATTCTCTACGACCTTTCGCTGAAAGGCTTTCACACCCCTCTCACGCGGGAGGAAATTGCTAGGCATTTCCACTTGGGTCGGATCAAGCACACTGACGCGTGCAAGCCGGTGGCCAAATCTGGGTGGCAGACGGTGGATGAATTGTTTCCGCTTCTGAAGTACGACTCTTCCGTGGCGGGCATTGGGTATTTCGACGAAGCGCCCGCTTTAAATCGGTCACGTGTTTTTGTCGTGGTCGTCATCGCCATGGCGTTATTGATCGTTGGAATCTTCGCAATTCGACAAAGCGCCCTCCTCGATTCTCTGCACGCCTCTGATCATTCAGGCCCTCGAGGACCCATCCGAGCGACTGAGATCCCGGCACCGATCCGGATCCCCGCCATTGCCTCGAGCCAGACATACGATCCGCGCGTCATGAGCGCCCAGCGGGCGGCGCCCGATCGGCAGCGAATTGAGCAGGAAAGATGGGCCCGCGAGCAACTCCAGCAAGAGCAGGCGGCGGCCGCAGAAAAGATGCGAGCGCAAACCGTGCGTGATGCCGCGACGCGCGCGCAAGCAGCGGGACGGGATGTGATCGTAGCGCTGGATCAAGATACTCCGATCCTTGTCGGCGGATCGCAGGTCGACGTGAGGATCCACGACAACAACGTCAGCAGCTTCGATGTTTGGGTTAATGGCGCGCACTATCGCGACATGCAGAAGCAAAAAGGGATCAGTCATAGCGGCACCGACGAAACCCTTATCTACACAAAGGGAAGTGCTTCGTTGTATTATGTCTGGGAAATCAGCGGCGAGTTAAACCACTGCATCCTTCGAGTTCGCGGCGAGTAGGGGACTTCCCTTGCTCGCGAGTTTGCGGGACGTCGGGATCGGATGCGACCTATGCAGATGCCGCAGCGTCCTGCTTCAGCGTTTACACGACCCTCCAGTCTGACATAGAAGCGGTCCATTGCCGTATCGCCGCGGTATTCCTCTACTTCTTTGCCGAAGGCCTGAGTGGCGGCACCGCCTCCTCCACTAATGTGTTGTTGTAGCTGGGTATCCTGGCCGGCGTCGGCCTCGTCCTCATCGGCAGCCTTCTCCTTCGCGCCAAAGGCAAGCCGCTCGCCGGAATGTTCTTGGGCCTGATCCCGGCTGGGGCTCGCCTTTGGGCTCTCTTTCCTAACCTGATTCTCAGTCACCCCCGCTGGAACTGACGGCGACCGGTCGGCGCCTCCTTGGCGAGTGAGGGAGAGAGCGCGGCGGAAGATTCTTCTTGCGCGGTGTGTTTGGAACATGTTCAAATGAACGTATGCGATATTATCTGTGCCGGTTATTGCTGCTGCTGCGTCCGGGGAGCGTGCGGGAACATCAACTGGAGCTGCCGCTGCGATGGTCGACGAGACGGCGCTAACCTCGATTCGTCAGGCAGTGTGATCCGAGCTGTCTGGTCCTTGCCTGGCTCGTCGGATGCCCCGGGCAAAAATATGCGTTTCCATCCCGGAATTCCGGAAGGCCGCGTCCAAGGCCATCCTTGGTTGTAATCGCCGTTTCGTGCCGGCACCCTGGACACGAATTTTTTGGAATAAATTGGGTTCGAGCCCGTCTAACGCTCGTAACCAAAAGCGCTGGTATGCTCCAGCCGCCACTCCTGAGCGAGGGCTCCGGTCCGTCCACCTTGGGCGGGCTTATGGTTTTGTTAGATAAACAAAACACATAAAAACCATGAAATTGAAAACACTAAAAAACTTGATCGCATTGACCGTAGTCTCCGCTGTTTCCGTCGGCACTCTCGTGGCCGGTGAGATGAAAGATGGGGAAATGCACGACGGCGTGATGATGAAGGACGGCAAGATGATGGTCACGAAAGACGGCAAGACCATGAAGATGAAAGAAGATATGACCATGTCCGACGGCACCATGGTGATGGCCGATGGGATGGTGAAGATGAAAGACGGCAAGACCATGAAGATGAAAAACGGCGAGATGGTCATGATGGACGGCAAGATGATGATGATGAAGGACGGCAAGATGATGGAAGTGAAGCCCTAGTCGGCATCCATCTCCGTTGAATCTGAAAGCCGGCGTTCGCGCCGGCTTTCTGCTGCCCGGACCACGTGCTAAGTCAAATGTCTTAGAGCAAAGTCGGCCGCGCGCCGCAGTGATTCGCGCGCTTCGGGCACGATCGGTGTCACTTCCTGCCAGCCGTGGGGCAGACCGGCGGAAATGTTTAGCTCGACGATATTTCCGGCCTCGGCCCAACGATCGCGCAGTTGCACAGCTTCGCGGCAGAGCAGTTCGGTGTCGCTCACTTCGATCAGGAGTGGCGGCATCTTCGTCAGGTTCGCGAAAAGAGGCGAGGCGAGCGGCGCGCGTGGATCGGTTCCCTGCAAATACGCCTCGGAGTAAGCGGCAAAACTTTCCGCATAAAACATATCGTCCAAATGCGCGCGCGGGCGGAGGTCCGCTTCGCGCCCAGGAGTAAGATCGACCCACGGCGAGAAAGTGAGAACGGACGAGGGCGACGGCAAACCCTCGCGGCGTGCCCGCCAGGCGATCGCAACCGCCAGGCCGCCGCCCGCCGAATCGCCCGCGAGCACGATTGGTTTTCGATCGTTCATCTCGCAGAGCGAACGATAAACGCCATAGCAGTCATCCACCGCGGCCGGGAAGGGATGCTCGGGCGCGAGGCGATACTCCGGCACGTAGGCTACCCCCTCGAGCAGACGCGCCAGCGTCACGGTATTGGGCCGGTGGGTTTGCGGCGAACAGCTCAGATAACCGCCACCGTGAAAGTAGAGAACGGTCGCACGCGAGGTGTCGCGCCAGCGCAGCCGTTCGCAAGCGACGCCGCCACAAGACACGCGATCGATCTTGATCCCCGACCTTAATCCCCAGGCGATGCGGAGCGGCCGCGGCAATCCCATGATGGCGCGCGCCTGTTGCGCCAGACCCTCGCGCGTGGGCGCCGGGCGGCGTTTGGTGAAAATGCGGTAGAGAAGCCCAGCAATTCTACCGAGAAAACTTCGCCTCGCTCGCATCACGCCATCAGTCAAAGCGACTGCGTCGTGTGCGCGACCCGCAAAGCGAGAGTCAGCCGATTGTCGCAGTTCACCCTTGATCGCATCTCGCGATGCTGGACGTGACCGAGCGAAGCGCTCTTCACCTTCCTCTCACGTCCGCAGATGAATTCAATTGCCCCAGAAAAGGGGATGGAAACCTGGAACCAACCGCTGCTGCTCCCCCAGAGCGAGAAAGAGCTCGCCTCAAAATGTTTGCTTCCTCGAAAATCTTCAAACCTTTGCAACTTGGTGTGATGCAAAAATTTGGAAACAGCTCCTTCGATTCTCCGCGGAGCAAGTTTCCCGTCTCTGGCGCAAGACCTCTCAGTGTCCGCCTGCGCCCTGCACGCCGCCGCCTCCTAAACCGCCGCCAGATCCGGTGCGGCCCAGGCCAGTGCCTCCCAACCCAGGATCAGTCGTAGTGGTCGTTCCGAGCGCCGGATTAGTCGCTGCTCCCTGGCTGGTGGTAGTCGCGCTTTGATTCGAATCCGCGCACCCGGCGATGATCAGACCGGCGGCGAGCAGAGGGAGATATTTTATTAATTTATTCATGCGAAATTGGGTTTGGTTGTTAGCTAAAGGCGGCTGAGTTCGTCTCCGCTGGGCGTGTGAGGCAGCGCTTCGCTGAATTATTCCGCCGGGACAACGCTGGCTTTCTCGCCTAGCCAGTAGATCTTCGTTAGCGCTGGCAACACGCGACCGCCTGAAACAAAGTTTGCATCTTGCTCTTCGGCTATTGTGGCAAGCTAACCAGATCGATTAAAGCGAGCGGAATGTTAGATCGATCAGCTTTCGTAATTCGCGTCGTTGCTGAGGCCGCCTGAGCCGTCAGATCTTTGACTCGAGCAACCTCTGGAGGAGATGCCGATGGCAATGCCGTTCCTCTTCGGCGCAATGACAAAGAAGAGTGACGGTGCCGTTGGCGGCCAGATGTTGCAGCAGGCGCAAAGTAAATTTCTGACCGCGATTCTTGATCCGCTGATTGCGCGCGTCGATCGTGCCGCCTTCGCGCAACTCTTTCAGGTAACGCCGCCGATACTCCGCCCAGGTCATCTTTCCTGAAAGGATTGCATCACGGAGTTGCTCGCTCGGACCGAGATTAGCCATCCAGACATCGTAGCGATCCTTGGGCAACCCCCGCCCGCGCCCGCGCGCGGCGAGGATGCGCAACCCATCCTTTTCCCTTTCGATCGGAGTGTCGACCCACTTGGTTCTAACCATACTCCATCCTCCGTCCGTCACTCCGAACCGCAACCAACCGTTCCACCGAACTTCAGGTCATTCTTCCCGCGCCGGCATAAATCTGGAAAGGTAACAAGCACCGGCGCCCCCCGCCTGTTCGCTATTAGGGTTGAGCATGCGACTGTTTCGCATGTCGTTGGAGGTCTGCCCGGTTTGCGGCTACGCCGTTGCGCTCGTTGACTTCCACTGCCGACATTGCTCGGACAGCACGCAATATCTCACCTCCGAGCGCTTTGATGCCAAACTTCTGCTGGCAGTGGCCGCCGGCCTAACCGTAATGGCTTCGCTCGTTTACTTTCTCTTTCTCCGTTAGAGCTTGCCCTTCTGTTAGCGTAGTGGTCGGGAAAGCAGAAAGCAGAATGCGAAAGCGCTTAAGGGAAATGCGGAAAGCTGAGCTAAAGGCTGAAAGTAGAAAGCGTAAACACGGAAAGATTTCCGTCAGGCTTTCGGGGCCAGGGCGGCGACGAGCTCGGAGCGGGCGCGTTGCAGGCGCTTGACCATGACGGCGCTCATCCGTTTGAAAAGCTCGTAGCCGAGCGCCGGGTTTTCGTCGCAATATTCGCGCAGAATGGTGCCGTAGAAGTAAATGGCGCTGACCGGTTCGGTGGCGCGGGCGGAGAAGTGCCAGCGATTAGGCGGGAAAAGCCACGACCAACCCAGGAGATCGCCCGCGCCGATCTGATCGAACATCACGGGACGCTCGGCGGAACCCGCCTCCAGCACGACGCAGCCCTCCTCGATGAGGTAAAAACGGTTCGCTTCTTCGCCAGCGCGAAAGAC
>JBDTXE010000140.1:0-6168 GCA_040006335.1 Verrucomicrobiota bacterium
AAACATTATTGAGCATCGCGTTGGCGGCAGTCGCCCCTATCGCGTTCGCGCAGACTACTACTGAATCCACCACCACGACGACCACCACCGAGGGCGCTGGAACCATTACCGATTACTCGCCTGGCAGCACGATCGTGCTGAAGGAAACAAGTGGTCCTAAAACCTACCGCATGGGTAAAACCGTGACCTACGTCACGAAGAGCGGCAAGGTCCTGGACGCCGATGTGGTTAAAACCAAGATCAAAGTCGGTGTGCCGGTGCACGTACACTACGCGGGCGAAGGCGATTCGATGATGGTCGATCGCGTGATCGTCGACGAGGATTAAATCTAACAAAAGTTAGCCAACGCCTTCCGTGGCTCTGCTGCGGAAGGCGTTTTTTTACGCCGGATCACTCAGTCTCGGGCGTAAATGTCCGGTTCTCCCTTCGGCCGCGTTTTCCAGCGGCGGTGGACCCAGACCCACTGGCCCGGATAGGCGCGGATGAACTTCTCCATCTCGGCCGTGTAGCGCGCGGTGATTTCGATAATGTCGCGTTTTCGCCGTCCCGTCCGCACCACTTCGACCAGCTCGCCCACCAGGACGCGGTAGCGTTGTTCCTTTTCCTCCCAGACGCCGCAGGTCGGGACAATGAGCGCATTCGTGCGTAAGGCCAGCATGGCCACGGCCCGGGTGGTACAGGCGAGGCGCCCGAAAAAGGGAACGAAAACGCCGTCGCGCTGCAAAGTATTCACGTCGGCCAGGAGACCGAGGTTGCCCCCGGCATCGAGAATCTTCAAACCCTCCATGATGGAGTCACGCTTGCTGATGGGGCGATTACCGAAGCGGCTTCGCACTCTGCTGGTCAGTCCTTCCAGCAATTGATTGTCGAGAGGGCGCGCGAGGTAGGTGATGGGCTCGAAGAGGGCCGAGGCCGCGAGGACGAGAATCTCCCAGTTGCCCAGATGTGGGGTGACGAAGATAATACCGCGCCCGGCGGCTTTCGCCTCATCGTAACGGGCTCGTTTCTCTGGCGGAAAAACAAAATCCACCCGTTGTGCGAGCGATGTTGCCGTGGCGGAGGGAAAGCGGCCGAACTCGGCGATAATGCGTCCCAGATTCGCAAACGACTCCGCCAGGATGCGCTCGTGTTCAGAAATCGTTAACTCGGGAAAAGCCAGCTCGAGGTTGCGCCGGCCCACGCGGCGGAGCGCCGGAAGCCACCGCGGTGCCTGCCGGGCCAATCCCATCGCGAGGCGAAGCGCAACCGAGCGCGGCAGCAATCCAAGAGTCGTTAGAATGAGGCGCGCCAGGAGGTACTCCAGCGCCGCCCGCCCGATGTGCATGGCAGCCTTTAGCCGCGGAAACGCCGGAAGGCGAGAACGGCGTTGAGCCCCCCGAAGGCAAAGGAATTGGACAGTGCGCTTTCCAACTCGGCTGCGCGCGCCTCATTGGGCACCACATCGAGGTCGCAGGCCGGATCGCGCTCTACAAAATTTATCGTGGGAGGCAGAAAACCATCCCGGAGTGCGAACACGGTCGCGACCGCTTCCAGCGCGCCGGCCGCGCCCAGGGTGTGGCCGTGCATCGATTTCGTGGAGCTGACCGGAAGTGTTCCGGCCCTTTCGCCAAAGACGAGCCGGAGCGCCTTTGTCTCCGTCGAGTCGTTGGCCTGCGTGCCAGTCCCGTGCGCATTGACGTAGGAGACCTCATCGCGCGCCATCTGCGCGTCGTCGAGAGCTGCATTCATCGCGCGGGCTGCGCCCTCGGGCAAAGGTTGCGTCAGATGATGCGCATCGGCGGACATACCGAAGCCGGCGATCTCCGCGTAAATTTTGGCGTCGCGCGCGCGGGCGCTCTCCAGCGTTTCGAGCACCAGCATGGCGCCGCCTTCGCCCAAGATCATGCCCGTACGTCCTTTGGAGAATGGCCGGCAGGTGTCGCCGGCGACCACGCGCATCGATTCCCAAGCCCGGAGATGCCCGAAAGCCATTGGCGCTTCGCTCCCACCGGTCACCGCCATGTCGAGAACGCCCTGGCGGACCAACCAAAAGGCATGCCCGATGGCGTGATTGGATGAGGAGCACGCGGTGGAAGTAGTAAAGGTCGCGCCGGTGAACTTGTGTTCCATCGCCACCTGACTAGCCGCGGCATTACTCATGATGCGCGGGATGGCGGTGGGCGGGCAACGCGGCCGATGGTCATGATAGATTTCAAAATAGAAAGCGTCTTCCGTGGTGATACCGCCGAGGCAGGAACCGGTTATGACGCCGGTCCGCGCGCGCCGTTCATCCGTCCACGCCACGGCCGCGTCGGCCACCGCTTCGCGGGCGGCGACGAGACCCAGCTGCGCGAAGCGATCCAGCCAGCCGAGGTGACTCTCGGTAAAGTGAGAGGCGGGATCGAAACCGCGCACTTCTGCCCCGTTACGAAAACGGAAAACCGACATGTCGGTCTGGGTGATGGGAGCGATTCCGGCGCGGCCCTCCTGCAGACCGGCGCGGAATTCGGCCGCATTATTCCCGATCGCCGAGAGCACGCCCACTCCCGTTACTACAACTCGCCGCATCGGTCAGGAGGGGGAAGGCGCCGTCGGCGGCGGAGCAGCCAGCAACTGTTCCACCCCGCTGATGGCTTCGCCGACCGACTTCATTCGCACCGCGTCCTCATTGGGAATGCTGATGTTAAATTCTTCCTCGAGGGCAAAGATCATATTCAAAGCGTCGAGCGAATCCATTTCCAGCTCATCGAACTGCGTGGCCGGGCTGAGTTGCTCCGGAGGCATCTTTTTGTTCTTCGCGATCACACGGATCACGCGCTGCGCTGTCGTCTCCTCGCTCATGGAAGCGCACCATATTCAGGTCCTTGCGTATTTCGACTTTGAATTTGCGCCGCGCCGTCCAAAGCTGTCTCAGCTCATGCGTATTCTTATTATCGAAGATGAACAGAAAACGCGGTCGTTCCTGACCCAGGGTTTGCGCGAAGCGGGCTACGAGGTCGCGGAAGCAGCCGACGGCGCGGAAGGTTTGCACAGCGCGGAGCAGATGAAACCCGACTTGCTCATCGTCGACGTCATGTTGCCACAAAAGGATGGCTGGGAAGTGGTGCGCGAACTGCGCGGCCAGGGCGGTCGCGCCCCCATGTTATTTCTGACGGCGCGCGATAGCATCGAAGATCGGGTGAAAGGGCTCGAGCTCGGCGCCGATGATTATCTGGTGAAGCCATTCGCCTTCCCGGAACTGCTGGCCCGGGTGCGCTCTCTCCTGCGGCGGAACCCCGTGCAGGATGAAGGGACGCTGCGCATCGCCGATCTGGAAATCGATACCCTGCATCATCGCGTGACCCGCGGGAACGCTCCGATTTATCTTTCCCCCAAGGAGCTTCTTCTCCTCACGCAGTTGGTGCGTTCACCGGGAGAAGTCTATTCCCGCCGCGCGCTGGCCGAGCAGGTCTGGGGGATTCAATTCGATACGGGCACCAATGTCGTCGATGTGGTGGTGCGCCGGTTGCGCGCGAAGGTCGACGATCCTTTTCCGCACAAGCTGATTCATACGGTTCGCGGTGTTGGTTATGTCTGCCGCGCGCATTGACCGGCGGTCCATCGCCACGCGGCTGGTTTTTCTTTTCACTCTGGCCGCGGCGCTGTTGCTCTCCAGTGGGCTCGGCTTTTTTTACTGGCTCGTTGTCCGTCACGCCTACCAGGAGGACAACAACGTCCTCGCGGATAAGGTCGCCGGGCTGCGTTCCGAGCTGCGCCGCATGGAATCGGATCGGGGTATCTTCCTGCAAATGGCCACGCTCGACGCGAATAATTCGGCGCCTTTCTTTGTGCGTGTGCTCGGATCCGCGGGCGAGACGCGAGCCGAAACCAGCGGAATGTCGCAGATGCTGGAAAAGACGGCATTCCCGGCGCCGGAGCAATCATGGCCCGGTGGAGAAATGCGGGAGCATCGCAGCGGCAACAAATTCTTCTCGCTTGTCAGTTTTGCTCAGCGCGTCGGGCCCGAGCGATATACCGTGCAAGTCGCGCAGGATCGCTCTGAGGACGATGAGTTTCGCAGGCAGTTCGCCCTTCTTCTCGCGCTCGTCCTTGGTATCGGCATCGTCGCCTCTGCGCTCATCTCGCTCAAAGTCACGTCGCGCAGTTTGCAGCCTCTCGGAGGAATGGTGCGCGCGATCGAAAAAATCGATCTGGCGCATTTGACCGATCGCATCTCCAGCGACCGCTGGCCGACCGAACTCCAACCGCTCGCTGCCGCCTACGACCGGATGATCGCTCGCCTGGACGATTCCTTCCGGCGACTTTCGCAGTTCTCGGCCGATCTTGCGCACGAATTGCGGACGCCGGTCGGAAACATGCTCGGCGAAGCCCAGGTGGCGCTGACGCGCGAGCGTTCGCCCGACGAATATCGCGGCGTCCTCGAGTCCGCGGTGACCGAATGCGAGCGTCTCTCCGCCATCGTCGGTAACCTGCTTTTCCTTGCTCGCGCGGAAAGTCCGCAACATAGCGCCCAAAGCGAGCGTTTCGCCGGGCGCGCGGCCTTGGAGAAGATCGTGGCCTATTACCAGCCCGTCGCGGAAGAGCAGAACGTCACGCTTTCCGTAGAAGGGGAGGCCGATGTCTTGGCGGACCCGATGTTGTTCGAGCGTGCGGTGAACAACCTTTTGGAGAACGCGCTTCGTTTTACTCCAGCCGGCGGCAATATCGTCCTGTCTCTCAAGGCCCAGAACTCGTTCAGCAAAGTGGTGGTGCGCGACAACGGTTCAGGCATTGCCCCAGAGCATTTGCCCCGCGTTTTCGATCGACTTTACCAGGCGGACTCGGCGCGGGCCTCTCGCAGCGGTGGCTTGGGACTCGCCTTGGTCAAATCCATCGCCGAACTGCATCGCGGGACCGTCGAAATATCGAGCAAGCCGGGAAAAGGCACGGCCGTAACGCTCCGTTTTCCAGAACAACCCATGGGGAAAGCGAGAAAGATTACGTAACTGTAATTTTTCGCTTGCGGCGAAGAAGCCCTTTTGGCTAACACCAAAGGCATGCACTCCTCCGCTGCCATAGGTCGCCCTTTCACCCGATTCGCCACCGGCTGTGTCGCACTCTGTCTCCTCCTTTCGTTCGCGCCGAAGATGCGTGCCCAGGAGACAACTGTCACCACTGACTCCGTCATCGTCAGCGGTCAGGAACTGCCAAGTGCCTACGGAGCGCCGCCGGGATTTTCCCGGACGCGTTTCGCCCCTCGCACCACTGCCTACGTCCTGCCTCCTGGCGCCTTCCTCGCTGCCACCATTTATGAGGGCGACACCTTCCGCCACGGCCCTCCCTCGCACAGCTGGACCCAGGAGATCGAGGTGGGCCTTCCCTATCGCTTCGGTCTCGCGGTAGAGGCGCAACTCGAGCATTTCGGCGGGATCACGCAGGGGCGCGCGGTCAGCGTCGAAGCGCGCTACGCCCTGGCGGATTGGAACAAGATCCCGTTGAATCCGACCTTGTTCGCCGAGTACAAATTCGGGGTTGGTCGCATTTTAAAGGACGAAGCGCTCAATCAGCCACCGGAAGAAGATATGCCGGCGTCAACGATGCGGGCTTTGAGCAGATTGCAGTCTCCTCGCCACCACGGTTTTCATGGTGGCCGCAAGGCCGAAGGAGACGCCTTTGCGGCCGAGGCAGCCAAACCGGAACTGCCGGATGCGTTCGAAGTGCGGCTGCTACTTTCGCAGGACTTCGGCGAGCATCTGGAATGGGCCGCGAACGGCTTCTTCGAGCGCGAGATCGGGGGCGATCGTGGCCGGGAGTGGGGCGTCACCCAAAGCCTGGTCGTACCGCTGACGCCACGGGAAGTTCTGAAGGCGGGCGTCGAGATGGAATACCTGAATTTCAGCGACAAAGGCATTCGCGACGATCCCGAGCAGCGCTTTACCATCGGTCCGACTATTGCCTGGAAGCCGGCGCGCTGGTGCCGGATCGACGTCTCCGAGCTCTTCGGGGTCACGGCCGATTCGCCCCGCGCGCAAACGTTCGTGGTTTTTTCCATGCTCTTCGGTGGCACCTCCAAGGGCGAAGCCGAAGTTCCGGTTTCATCCAGGAATCGTTAGAGACGCAACCGCTCGAATTAGCGATACCTGATTCGTCGCGTTCGTCGTCGGCGCGTGGCCGAAGCGCCTGTGCGAGTCATCGCCGAGCGGCGCTTCT
>JBDTXE010000141.1:0-6155 GCA_040006335.1 Verrucomicrobiota bacterium
GCGAGAGGAATGGCGATCACGACGGCGTCAGGTTTTCCAAAGGCAGCACAAAAGTCTCGCCGATCTCACGCAGGGCAATGCGCTCGGGCGCATCGACCAGGGCTCGGCTAAAACGTTCAATCGGTTCACGGAAAGGCTCGACGCTGAGACGAAAGGTCTGGTGATGGATCGGCATGACCCAGCGCGCGCCGGCGGCATCGGCCATGGCGACGGCCTGTTCCGGCGTGGCGTGCGCGCGAATCCAGGGATCATAGGCGCCGATGCTCATGATCGCGAGATCGAACGGTTTGCCGTCGCGTAGCTGGGCGAACGAATCGGTGAGCGCACTGTCGGCGCCAAAGATGATGCGATGACCGCGACGCTCGAGCACGTAACTGTTGTAGCCGCGATACTCGTCCCATTGCAGGCGCGCTCCCCAATGCTTCGGCCGGAACGCGCGCACCTCGAGAGCGAGATCGAGCAGAGGCACAGTTTCGCCCCAGTTTGCTTCAATGACTTCGCCGAAACGTGTTCCCCGCAGCAGATCGCGGGTGCGATGCGCGGTGATGACACGCGTCCTGCGATCGAAACACTTCAAGGTCGGACGATCGAGATGATCGAAGTGCGCATGCGACAAGAGGACGAGATCGATCGGCGGGAGTTCGCCCGGGCTTAAAGCAGGTTGAGTTAATCGTTTCGGTCCGACGGTAAGGAACGGCAGACGAATGCCAATGCGCGGAAAAAGCGCGGGGTCGGTGAGAATGGTGACACCGAAGAAGTTAATCAGAACGGTGGCGTGACCGAGCCAGGCTGCGGTGATCCGCTCGTTCTCCCACGCTTGCGGCTGCGGCCGCGCGAAAGCCGGCGCCATTGGTCGGCGACTTTCCACCGCCCACTCCCGCCAGAGGTGCGCCAGCCAATTACGCCGAGTGAGCGGACGGCGCGGGCCGGCAAGGACGGGCATGCCCCACCTCAGGAAACCAACGGGCCACAGATGGAATCAGCCATTCCATTGCGCGCGTATTTTGTCCCAGAAACTCACTCTGCGCGTGACCAGTTCACTGCGTGCGACGAGGACGGGACACTGCGCGCGGTTGAGAATGGTGCGCGTCAGGTCGCCCATGATGTAATGACGAAGAGGACCACGCGCGCGGGAAGACCCGGAGACGATCAGATCGTAATCGCCCTCGCGCACTTCTTCGAACACCTGATCGGCGACGAGGCCGTGGCGCACCCGGAGTTTCACCGGCACACCCAGTTTCTCCAGCGCTTGCTTCTGCGCCGACAAGGCTTTGCCCAACTCCGAACCCGACCGCAGCAAGGCGTCCACGTCTTCTTCCTGGCGAACCAAGTCGGCAAAGATGGCCGGAGGCTCCGCCAGGACGTGCAGCAGAGTGACATCCCCGTGCAAGGCGGCGGCTAATTGCCCGGTGAGGCGAATGGCGGCGTCGATGTAATGCTTGCCCCCGGTGCAGACGATAAAATGTTTCACGCGGGAGCACTCGCCAAAGGCAACGAGCACGGGCGGATCGACCGCTTTCACAATTTCGTAGGTGCGCGCCGAGCGCCAAAAGAGACCGCTGCTGCCGGCGTGGCGCGTGCCGATAATTACCATGTCGTAGTGGTTCGCGGATACTTCGGCAAGAATTTGGGAGATGGGTTCGCCCGACTTGATCAAAACGCGCGGCTGCGCTCCGGCCTCCGACAGGCGTTGTGCATCATCCTCAAGCGAATTGCGCAGCGCCGCTTCATCCTGCGCTTCTTCGGCAATGCCAAGAAGCGTGGCGGCAGCCCCTAAATCGCGCGCGATCGTCGCCGTCAATCTCGTCGCGCTCTCGGCCGCGGGCGTGCCGTCGCTGCAAAGGAGAAGCCTCATAATTTATGTCCGGTGATCAAAGTGTAGATAACAATGGCCGCCCCGATGAGCGGCAAAGGAACGAAGGCCAGTCGGATTTTCGGGCCGGCGAAATATTGCGTGGAGATGGCCCCGAGCTGCGCCCCGATGGCCGCGCCTGTGTTCATGACGAGAGCGATCAGAATATCGACATTCCCTTTCAGGGCATGACTGAAAGTTCCGTAGCTGGCAGAGATGATGATCTCAAACAAATCAGTCCCGACCGCCAGATGCGTCGGGATGCCGAGAACATAAACCATGGATGGCATGCGGATGTAACCCGCGCCCCCACCAAGAAAGCCGCTGCACAAACCGCCGACAAAAGCGACAGCGACGATGACCCAGAGCGAGATCGTTACCCCCGAGACCGGCAACGTGACCATGGGAGGCAGCCGCCACCGCTGAATCGCATGCGTCACGTGGGTGAAGGCGGAGTGATCTTCCCCGGCCATGGCGGGAGCGTGCCCCTGCGCGCTTCTTTGCTTTTGCACCCGCAGCGTTTTCCAGCTTTCCCAAATCATGAAAGCCGAGATGCCGACGTAAAGGGTGATGGAGACGACGCTCACGACCAGGTTGACGTTGCCGGCGCGTTTGAGCCTTTCGATTAGTTGCGCGCCTAACTCGGCACCGCCGATGGTGCCGATCGCCATGATCAAGCCGAGCTTCAGATCGACGTTGCCCAAGGCGCGATGGCGCTTGGCGGCGACGACCGATTTACCGACGATGTGCGCCAAATCAGTGCCGACGGCGAAATTCCAATCCATCCCCACCGCCCGCAGCGCCGGGCCGGCGATAAAGCTTCCGCCCACGCCGAAAAATCCCCCGAGCACACCGATGACAAACCCGATCACGACCAGGTAAACCGGATGAATCTCCGTATGGGAAATCGGGAAAAACATCACTCAGAGCGACCGCCGCGGAGCAGCCGGAGGAGGAAGGTTGTGACCAATTCAAGAACCACCGCTTGACCGATCATCAAAACAACGGCGACGAAGGCGTAAGTTCGGATGTGTTGCTGCTCGAGATGCACCAGCCATCCCCCGAGAAAATGCAGGACGGCGAAGAAATAGCCGATTACCAGCACGGCGTAGATCATGAGCTCGAAGGCGAAAGCCCGCAGTGCCTGCCACAATTGTCCCTTCTGCTTTGCGCGCATGTCAGACTTGGTTCGCTCCTGCGCCGCCGGGCGGTTGCGGGGGCGCGAAAAAGCGATTGCGCCAATTTTGATTCATCCTAACCTTCGACGACAATTTAGCCCGGGGACACCATGGCGGACGCTGCAAACAAATATCCAGAAAATATCGACGGACAATTTTACGTCGATGACCAATGCATTGACTGTGATCTGTGCCGGGAAACCGCACCGGCCAATTTCCGACGGAACGACGATGGGGGCCACTCCTACGTCTATAATCAGCCGACCAGCCCGGAAGAAGAAACGCTCTGCAAGGAAGCCATGGAAGGCTGTCCCGTGGAAGCGATCGGGAGCGACGGCGGCTAGGCATCGTTTTTTTGGTAGCTTCTGCTGCCCATCCAGCGGGGGCATAGAGCATCATGGCTGAGCAGCCGGTGGCCCTGACGATCGCTGGGAGCGATAGCAGCGCCGGCGCGGGCTTACAGGCGGATCTCAAAGTTTTCACGGCCCGCGGAGTCTATGGCGTAACCGCGGTCACGAGTGTGGTGGCGGAAGTGCCGGGTCGCGTTTCACGAATCATGGCGCTCGAGCCTGGTCTGGTCAGCGAACAAATCCGCCTTTTGCTGCGCGCGTTCCCCGTGGGCGCGGCTAAGACCGGATTGCTTTGCAACGCGGCGATCGTCTCGGCCGTGGCGCGAGAATGGCGCGAGGCCGGAAACGCCCGCCCGCTCGTCGTCGATCCAGTAATGGTCGCGACTTCGGGCGACTCCCTGCTCGAGCCGGCAGCGATCGATGTTTACGAACGCGAGCTCTTTCCGCAGGCCACGCTGCTGACGCCGAATCTGGACGAAGCCGAACGACTGCTCGGTGAGCCGATTCGGCAGCCGGCCGCGATGCGTCGAGCGGTCGCGGCGCTTGCGCAGAAGTACGGTGTCGCGGTGCTGTTGAAAGGCGGCCATCTGCGACAAACGCGCGCGCTAGACCTTCTTTGGGAACGCGGGAAAATCACGGAGGTAAGCGCGCGCTTCCTACCTGGGATCGCCACCCACGGAACGGGGTGCACTTTCTCCGCAGCGATCGCGGCCGAACTGGCAAAAGGCACCGATCTTTGCACGGCGGTGACTCGGGGCAAACGCGTGGTCACGGCGGCCATCCGGCGCCACTTCGTCTGGCAGAATGGACAGAGCAAAATCGTCGCGCTCAACCATCAGCCAGCTTCCGCGGCGAGATAATCAGGCGGCGCGTTTTCTTCCGCCAGAGCTTGGCGACCATCGCAGCTTCCGCCGCATCCACCTCGGCGGCTTGCTTGCTCCGTCCTCTCCCCGTCCCGAGCAGCATCCCTTCCCATCGCACTTCCACCACGAAGATTTTTTCGTGCTCAGGCCCTTCCGCCGATAACACTTCGTAGTTGGGCCCTTTCGCGGCGATGCTTTGCAGCTTCTCCTGCAATTGCCCTTTCGGATTCACATCCACCGGCTCCTGCAACACCTGCTCGAGCGCCGCGTGAGTTTCGCGCAGGATAAAATCGCGCGTCGCGGCAAAATCGCTGTCGAGATAAATGGCGCCGACCAACGCTTCGAAGGCGTCGGCCAGAGTGGAAGGACGCTTCCGCCCTCCGCTGGCTTCCTCGCCTCGACCCATATGCAAATGTTCGCCCAGTTGCAGCTGGTGGGCGTAATTCCTGAGCGCATCCCGCGATACCAGCCGCGCCCGCAATTTCGTCAGACGCCCTTCCTTCTCGTTGGGAAAATGCGCGAAAAGATACTCGGTGATAACAAGCTGGAGCACCGCATCACCCAGAAACTCGAGGCGCTGGTTGTCCATGTGCACCCGCTGTTTCTCGTGCCCGACGCTCGGGTGCGTCAGCGCCTCCTCCAGCAAATGACGGTTCCGGAAGCGGTAGCGCAGCCGTTCTTCCAGGGGGAGCATGATTACTGTTTGGCCAGGATTCCGATGGAAGTAATGATATCCACGGCGCGCTGCAAGACGGGATCGCGCTGCGCTCCTTCTTCCCCGCGCCGCCCCGACCGGTTATCAAGCTCGGGATTCGTCCCTTTGATCAGGGCCGCTTCATTGAAATGCGGCCGCGCTTTTTCAAAAACGAACGGGGTCATGCCACCCTCGGCACTACGCGCGAAGATCTGCTGTTTCTCTTCGGGCGCGAGCGTCACCGGCACGTCCGGCTTCAAGCCTTCGCCGAGAAGAGAGCGCCCTTGCGGGGCGATCGCTTCGCTCACCGCAACCCGCAGCACCTTCCCGCCCGCGAGTGGAAATTCCTTGAACTCACCGGCGCGTCCGGCGCTGTTTTCTCCGATTAAAACGGTGTGCGTGTCCATCTTCAATGCCGCCGCCACTGCCTCGGCCGCGCCCGCGGTGGAACGATCGATCAAAACCATGATCGGCATTTGCAAGACGGCGTCGCCATTGCTCGTGGAAGGTCGATCCTGCCCGCCGGTCGATTGATGCAACGTCCAGAGTGTTTTTCCTCGCGTCACGAAGCGCTGCGCAAATTGCGCGGCGAGATCAAAATCATTTTGCACCTGCGATGAAGCGCGCAGGTCGACGACGAGGGCATCGACTTTGCCAGCGGAAAAATCGCTCGTTGCCTGATCAAGCAGCGGCAAATTTTCCGCCGTCAATGCTCCCAGCCTGAGGTAGCCGATGTGATTACTCACGATTTCGTGGTAAAGCGGCGCCTTCGTCTCTTCTGAACTTTTCGCCGGCAGGATGTCCACGGCGCCATGCAGTTGCGCGAGCAGGTTCTGAAAAGTCGTGGCGTCGCCCGGCGAGGAAACGTTAATCGCGATGGGGTGGACGAAGTTTGCGCGGAGAAGAGCGATCGCTTCGTCCGTTTCCTTCGGAGTCAGTGCAACCACTGGACTTCCCTTTTTTTCCGTAGGAGCCGAAGTCTGCGACACGGCAGCAGCAGCCGTCAGAAATAATCCGGCCAGGAAGAGGAAGAACGAATAGGGCACAAAGCGCGATATTAGGCGCGCCCCGGCGCTAGAGCAATATCCCGGCGATAGTAGCAGCCCTCGAATTCGATCTCAGCCACCGCCGCGTAAACACGCGCCCGGGCGTCCGCGATCGAATCGCCCAGAGCCGTCACGGCAAGAACGCGCCCGCCGCTTGATACCACTTCACCCT
>JBDTXE010000142.1:0-6074 GCA_040006335.1 Verrucomicrobiota bacterium
AACCCACGCCTTCGCGCTTTTCCCCGGCGGCTTCGGCACCCTCGACGAGTCGTTCGAGGCTCTCACTCTTATGCAGACGGGGAAGGCGCGCATCATTCCGGTCGTGCTGCTCGACCGGCCGGATGGTGATTACTGGCAATCCTGGCTGCAGTTCGTGAAATCTGAGCTGGCTGCGCGCGGCCTCATTTCGGACGAAGATTTTTCCTTTTTCAAAATCCCATCCACGGTGGACGATGCGGTGGCGGAAATCACCAGCTTCTATCGCGTTTACCATTCGGCGCGCTGGGTGGGCGAGCAACTCGTTATCCGGTTGCAGGAATCGGTTTCACCGGCAGCAATAGAAAAGCTGAATAGCAAATTCGCAGACGTGCTCCGGCGCGGATCATTTGTCCAAACGGCGGCGCTGCCGGCCGAGAAAGGCGAACCGGAAATCGCTCAACTTCCCCGGCTGGTCTTCTGGCCGCACCGCCGCAACTTTGGGCGACTACGGCAATTGATCGACGCGATTAATCAGTCGAGCTGACCGAAATATCCGCGAAGATTTTCTACGCGCTCAGGCGGGAACTGCGCCGGCGGATTTCTCACGATTCTCCAGGATGTAGTCGTGAATGGTGTTCACGCTGCGCAGCACACGCGTCGCCACTTCTGAGTTCGGGACGCTGACGCCGAAATTCTTTTCCAGTCCGACCGCCAGCTCCAGCGCGTCGATCGAATCAAGGCCAATTCCATCCGGCCCAAAAAGCGGCGTTTCGTCGCCAATCTCGTTGGCGGAGATTTGGAGCATGAGGTTTTTCACCATCATCTCTTTGATCTGAGCTTTCAGGTCGTCCATGGGCAAGGCGTGGCGAGTGTCCGGCAAAGGATAGTCATCGTCAACCGCAGAGGAGGCGACTGTGGGCGCACTGCGGACGAATTTGCTGAGTGCAAATCCATCTGTGTTCAGCGACGATGAGCAGGCGCGATCCCATGAAAAGATTACTCTTCATTTTCCCCGCGCTATTTCTTTTGCGCACCGTCGCCGGACAGGTCTCGCTCGCTCTCGACCGCGCCGATCAGGGTCGCCAGTTTGCCACCGCTCCCGCTCAAAATTGGGATCAGCGAGGACCCTGGTCTCAGCTGCGACGCGAAGCAGATCGCCTGAACGATATGGCGGCTCACACCCGCTCTCTCATGCGGCGCTACGGGGCGACGCCCTATCACCGCGATGAGTTGTCCCGCGTTCGTGGAGACATTTCACGGATCAACAACAAGGTAAGCGCGAAAGTGGGCGACCGTGATCAGATCTATCGCAGCATCCAGAACGCACGCGCGGCTTTGCACCGGCTCGAGATCCAGCTCAACTTCCGCTCGCGCGATTACTACCGCTGGTAGAAAACGGCTAGGCGCGGTCGACGCGTTCGTCGGGATTAGCAGGACGGACCGACTCCGGCCCGGGATTCACCACCGGTGCCGCCGGTTCGATCCGCGGGATACTGGCCTGCGCCGGGCGCACCGTCGGCTCTTCGGGCTTGTCCGCGCGATGCAATTCATCCGAAAACTCATCCTTGGCTTTCTGGAACTCCTTCACCGCCTGACCCATCCCACGGGCAAGCTCGGGCAGCTTTTTCGCCCCGAACAGCACGAGGATGATCAACAGGATGACGATAAGATCAGGTCCCGCCAGATTCATGAAGGTTGCGAGTAAAGTCATAACACTAAAGAATGATCAGTCTCAACCGGAGATCTTGCAAGGTATTTCGGCGGCCAGCGCTCCCCGGATGCCCTGATCCGACCTCAGACTTCGGAGCACGGAAGGATGACAAAAACAGAGACTGGGCCTAGCTTGCCGGCCATGGCAAAATCGGTGCCCGCGACGTTGGGCCTCCTCCTAACGACAAATGGACAACCCACGTCCGCGGAGAGTGTGGCCGCCGCCCTCCCCAGTCGTCCCCCCTTGGCACGATGAAGCAACGCAAACTTGGACGCGGCGGCCCGATGGTTTCCGCCCTCGGCCTCGGCTGCATGGGCATGTCCGAGTTTTATGGCGAACGCGACGACAAAGAGTCCATCGCCACGATTCATCGCGCCCTTGAGCTGGGAATTACTTTTTTCGATACCGCGGACATCTACGGACCGCACACAAACGAGCGGCTGCTGGCGCGCGCGCTCCGGGGAAAACGCGAGCGGGTGGTCATTGCGACCAAGTTTGGTATTTTGCGCGACCCCGCGCAGCCGGGCTTTCGCGGCATCAACGGGCAGCCTGACTACGTGAAAAAGGCCTGTGATGACAGCCTCCAACGGCTGGGCGTGGATTGCATCGATCTTTACTACCAGCATCGGGTCGATCCGGAGACACCGATCGAAGAAACGGTCGGGGCCATGGCGGAGTTGGTGAGCGCGGGCAAAGTGCGCTTTCTCGGCCTATCCGAAGCGGGAGCGGATACGCTCCGCCGCGCCTGTGCCATTCATCCAATCACGGCACTGCAATCCGAATACTCTCTCTGGACCCGTGACCCGGAAGGCGAAGTGCTGCGTGCCTGCCGCGAACTCGGCATTGGATTTGTGCCCTACTCGCCGCTCGGACGCGGCTTCCTCACCGGGCAAATCACCAACCCCGAAGACCTGGCGCCGGACGATTACCGCCGCAGCGCGCCGCGTTTTCAGGGAGAAAATTTCCGGAAGAATCTTAATCTGGTGAATCGGGTGACTGAGATCGCCCGCGAGAAGGGTTGCACCCCTTCGCAACTGGCTCTCGCCTGGGTTATGGCGCAGGGCCAGGACGTCGTCCCGATCCCTGGAACAAAACGCCGGAAGTATCTTGAGGAAAATGTCGGCGCCCTCGAGGTGGCACTGACGCCGGATAATCTCGAACGCATCGACGAAGTCGCGCCGCGGAATGCGGCCGCCGGATCGCGTTATCCAGAAGCGATGATGAAATTGCTGGGCAAATGAGTCGCGCGATGCTCACGATTCAGCGGCGCGACTGATTCAACCGCGCGTCGGCAGCATCGCCGTGGCGGTGAAGCTCTGGACAATTTGATCGCGCTGATTCCGGGTGACGTTCTGAATTCGGAGGATTCCCTGACCCGGCCGCGAGCCAGATAACCGCGCCGCCAAAATTTCGGTGTCGACGTGGAGATCGTCGCCAGGCCGAACGGCGGTGGGCCAGCGTAGTTCGTCCACCGCCAAACCAATGATCCCGCCCGGGACCTGCATGGTCTCGATAAAAAGTCGCATCGAGATCGCTGCGGTATGCCAGCCGCTCGCCGCCAAGCCGCCGAAGAGAGTTTTCTCTGCGGCCGCCTGATCGAGATGAAACGGTTGCGGATCATATTCGCGCGCGAACTCTTCGATCGCCCGAGGCGTCACCTGATAGCGGGCAGAGCGCAGGCGCATCCCAACCGGGAAATCCTCAAAGCAACGATTCATTCCACGCACATTTGACCAAAGGCGGCGTCGGAGGCAAGACCGGCGACCGGAAGCCGAAGCACGGATTAAGAGCGCCTTTGTCTTGGCCGCCGTTCCATTCGACCGCGATAATTATTTACGGTAGCGCGAGGGGAAAGTAAATTTCCAGCAGACCGATTCCGATCCCGTGATTATTCCCGTTCAAGATCACGGTATAATTTCCCGGTCGCAGCGACAGCGCGATAACGGATTCTAATGGATCAGCCGGTGCAAGATGCGTCCGCTGCAGCTGACCGGCGCGATCCCAGTTATCGTTCGTGGCCAGGAGGGAACCGTTCCCGTCGTAGAGGCTGAGGACGGGATCAGAGATTACATTCGACACTCCCTGCGCGCGCAGAGACGGGCCCAGACCGCGGATGAGCACCGGGGTGCTGCCTTGATCGTGGCCAGTGCCGGGGCTCAGGCCCGATACCAGGCTCGCGTCATCCGTCTGCACGGGTCCGCGGGTGCTAACGGATGCTAGAATGGAGGCGTGCGAAGTCGCTTCGGCATAGAGTTCGATCACGGCCGTGCCCACAATGCCGTTTTTGCCACTGACGACGGTAGTGTATGATCCGGGAGGCAAGCTAACGGCGATGGCGGGCTCTAGTTCGCTCTTCGGCTGGAGAGAAGCTGCATGGCCTCCGGCGCTAAATTCTGTGGCCTGGCTGTCGCGCCAGTTGTCGTTAGCGGCCACGACCGCGCCGGTGGAATCGTAAAGGACGAGAGTGGGATCGGCCACCGCATCGGTCACGCCCGCGTCGGTCAGAGACGGTCCCAGCGCCCGCACCACGACGGAGGTATCGCCTTCCCCGGTCAGAACAAATCCAGTCATGCCGGTGTTTTCTCCGCTCCCAGCGGTCACCCTGGTCGAGACACTGGTGTAAGTAACATCGCCATTCTCAGGAGAAGGACTCGGCGTAGCGGTAGCATCGGGAGTGGCGGATTGTTCAGGGCTGGCCGTCGGTGAAGGTGAAGGGGACTGGCTCGGCTCCGGCGTTGGCGGCGGCGACTGCTCTGGCGTGGCACTCGGCTCGGGACTAGGGGAAGGCGCGGGCGTTGGTTCGGGGGTCGGCTCCGGCGTCGGCGAAGGCGCAGGGGTGGCCGATGGCTCGGCCGTAGGCGAAGGAGTGGTAGACGGCTCCGGAGAAGGCGATGGGGTAGCTTCAGGAGGGGAAGTCGGTTCGGGAGTGGGTTTTGGCGTTGCGCTGGGAGACGGGCTGACCGTCGGACTTGGGGACGGTGTTGCCGCCACCACGGTCCGAACCCAAATAGGCAGCAAAATTGCCGGCGCCGGAGCGGTGACTATCGGTTGCGCAAATTCTGTCGGGGCCGATTGCGCGAGTTCCAACGCGGCTAGCGGAATGGTGTCGGCAGGAGCACTGATTTCAGAGCGCGTGAAAGTTGTAGAGTGATCCGAGGTCGCGCCTTCTTCCTCCGGAGCGGGGGAAGCGGTGGCCGCGGGAGAAACCATCGCCACTTCCGTCCCGGCGACTGGAGTTACCGCCTGAATCCCTTCGGCCGGCTTATCCTCGGACGGTTCCGGGTTCAGCAACGATTCAATCGTCGGGAGGGGAAGCAGAGTAGTGGCAGCGGCGATGGAGGGATCAGGGGTCGCGGAAGGGGCGGGCGCAGAAGCGAAGATTTCTGCTACTGCCTCGGCCGCCCAGTGTGCGATGGAAGGCAGAGCGGTCGCCGACTCTTCTCGCGAGGCAATTGCGGCTGCAGCCGCAGCACGAGCCGCGACGATGCTTTCGGCATTATTCGGAGTGTCGACTGAGCGTTCCGGATGAGCCAGAGGAATGGCGTGCTCCTCCGCCGGCCTCCATGGCGCTACCGTCGTCACTTTGTACAACATCTGAGCAACGAATGGATGAGAAGTGCCGGTGATAACGGCGGATGACCGGGGGGATTCCAGCGCCTGCGCCTTCTTTTCAGAGGAGGCTGCGCTCGCGGGGGGCGATATCTTTGGCGTGGGAGATGGTTCAGCCGACTTGCTTTCGCCGGTCCCGCGGGATTTGCGGCTTGTGCTACGGGCTGAGACCCCAGTGGTCGAATGTTTGGTGGCCGACGACGTGGTATTGCTTACCGCCGCAATTAGCCCTGTAAGAGGCAGGCAGACCGCGGCGAGGAGCAGCGGCAGGACAGGTCTGGCAATGACAGAAAAGGAATTGATACCTTTCGGGAAGCAGTGAGTGTGCCGCTCCCGAAAAAACCATAATTAGTTGCAAATAGTGACAATCGATCCGGCGGCCCTCCATGAATGCCCGAGCGGAGAGCCACTTTGCTACAAGATTTCCCCCAATCGGACCGGGTCAGAGTTAAGAGAAAAGACTCTGCGGCCAGCGGGTCATGCCCCGGCCACTGTCCGCGCTTACCGAGCCTAATTGATTCCGTAGACTTCCACCAACGCAACCCCGGAGGTGTTGTTCAACCCCCGGACAATGGCCGTGTAATTTCCGGGTGAGAGCGTGCGGACGAGGGCCGGTTCCGAATCCGTTAACGGCGCATACCCAGTGGCGGAGAGTTCGGTCTGCTGGCTCGACTTCCAGTTATCGTTAGCCATCACCAGAACGCCGTTGCCGTCTCGCAATTCCAGGTTTGGATCCGCCAGCGGCGAGCTGACGTTGTATCGCGCGAGAGTGGGA
>JBDTXE010000143.1:0-6016 GCA_040006335.1 Verrucomicrobiota bacterium
CGTCCCTCAGCCAGTGCAGCAGCAGATCGACTTCGACGGCGGCGCCGTCTCCGGGCTTTCTGAGGACTCCATTATCCTGGGCAAGATCAAGATTTCCGCAGATGTCCGCACCAATCGCATCCATGTCGTGACGCGCCCGGTGAACATGCCCTTCATTCGCCGGCTCATTTCAGAATTCGATGCCAACGTCGAGTTCGCCAAGCCAGTGACGCGGCCACTCCAATACATTTCCGCGGGCGACGTGCTTCCGGTCTTAGTGCAAGCCTTGACGGAGCCTGGCGCGAGCGACCAGGGAACCAACGCCGGCGGCACAAACCCAAACAGCTCCGCGCTCGAACAACAGCAGCAGCGCCGGAATAATTCGACTGTCACCAGCCCATCCACCGGGGGACAAAACAGCACGGCGAGTGACAGTAATCTGAATATTTCGGAAGAACTATCTACTCAGCCTGTCGACACTGCCCCGAAAGCGGTCACCGTCGGCAATTCCAAGATTATCGCCGACCAGCGTTCTAATTCGATTATCATCATCGGGACCCGCGAGATCGTTGTGAAAGTCCAGAAAATCCTCGATGAGATGGATGTTAAAGCGCCGCAGGTCATTCTGAGCACGGTTATTGGCGAGCTGACGCTCAACAACAACGAAGAATTTGGAGTCGATTACCTCAACAATTTCAAACACATCGGCGGTGGCACTGGTGGTGTAGGAGGCGGCTCGATAAATCTTCCTCAGCGCAGTGGATTTCCGCCTATCATAAACGCGAGCAACACCTTGAAAAACTTCACGGAGCTCGCCACCTCCGCGGCCGGTGGCGCAAACGTCTATCTCGCCGCCGGAAGTACCCTGCAGGCAATTGTGCATGCGCTCGACTCTACCGGTCGATTGAAAATCATTTCGCGTCCGACGATTTTCACGAGCAATAACAAGAAAGCTATTATCGCCAGCGGCCAGGAAATTCCGGTCCCGGTCAATACTATCTCCTCATCGACTGGTGGTGGTATTGTCAATACGGGCCTCGCGCAGCAAACGAACATTCAATACAAAAAAGTCGCTCTCCAACTAGAGGTTGTTCCATTAATCAATTCCGAGAGAGAAGTCTCGCTCGATATCTTGCAGAAGATCGACAGCCTCGGAGACACTTCGAGGATCGACAATAACAACATCCCGACCATTAACACTCGCTACATTCGCACCAACGTGAGCGCGCCCAATTGTTCAACCATCATCCTCGGTGGTTTAATTCAGGACACTAAGTCGCGGAATACTTCCGGCATTCCAATTCTAGACCGGCTTCCCGGAATCGGCTCGCTTTTCCGCTTTACTACCAAGAACACTTCGCGATCGGAACTAATTATCCTAATGCGCCCGGAGGTTTCGCTAACGAAACTTGACCTATACCGGTTGCGGCAGAAGAACGAGGATCGCACGCATGTCGGCCCGGAACTGGACCAAGATGATTGCCCGGATTGTCCAAAGCCCGGAGATGGCAAAGAACTGCCCGCCCCTGACGTGCCTTCGGGGAAAGATTTCAGTAGATGAAAAAACTACTTTTCGGCCTGATGGCGATCTTCCTTTTTCATCATGCCGTGCCCGCATACATTCTGGACGAGGAGATCTTTGGGCATCGCCCGACGGACCCGTTGGCTCCGCGGGATCAATGGGGTTTGCTCCATCAAATGCCGTATCTGAATGCCCTCGATCTGGCGCCGCGCTATACAGTGCGCGCCGGCTATTATTTTAATGCCAATGAGCAACTTGTTCGGCAGCCCGCTTACGTCGCGGCCTTGCAACGCGACTTGGGACGACTCGGTTACTATTGCGGACCGATTAACGGATTCTATTCCTTTGCCGTCACCGACGCCATCGCGCGGCTGCAGAAGAATTACTCGATGCAGGTGACGGGCACCCTCACCGATGGAGTCCGGCGCGCTTTGCGCCTGCCGTAACACGGGACACGGGCGCTCCGCCGCGCCTTCTTTTAGGCGCCAAGACGACTCATTCGGACGCGCACCCGGACGATTTGTACGCGCGTCCGGAAGGTTTGTACGCGCGCACCGAAGGTCTGTACTCGCGTCCGGAAGGTCCGTCATGCCGTCCCCGAAGCTCTGTACGCGCGCACTAAGCCTTCGTTGTCGCGTCCGAGGCGCTCGTAGTCGCATAATCCCGAGCCGACGGTGCCGCGCTTCGGTCGTCGCTGGCATGCGGGACGCTCCGTGGCATATTCGCCGATCAAATGAGCGCAAACGTCAGCCCGTCTTTAGTCAAACTGCTGCTGGAAGGCGGCGCGCCTTCACAGGAGGACGCGGTCGCGCTGGCGCAGAATTTGAATGGGGGATCGTGGACGGCGCACGTCCTGGATTCGGGCAAGGTGGACGAGCAGAAGTTCCTCAACGCCGTCGGAGCTCTCTTTCGCGTCCCGGTGGTGAACCTCGAGGCCAAGAGCGTGGATCGGCAAACCCTCACCATCCTGCCTTCGCGACTGGTTTTTCAACATCACATCCTGCCCATTGAACAGAAGGAAAACTCCGTGGTGCTGGCGACCTACGATCTTTTTAATTCCGTGGGACGGCAGCTCGTCGGCCAGCTCCTAACGAAACCGGTCGAGTGGGTGTTGGTCCCGCGCGCCCAGCTTCTCCGCGCGATGAAAGCACTTTACGGCGTGGGCGCGGAAACTTTCGACGAAATCCTGAAAACGAATCGCGGCTTCGAGGCGTTGCAGGACACGGAAGGCAGCACCGATCTTAACGCGGACGATCCCGACGCGTCGGTCGTAAAATTCGTTAACCAGATTATTCGCGAAGCGATCGTCGAACGCGCCACCGATATTCATGTCGAGCCCTTGGAGAACGACCTCCGCATCCGCTATCGCATCGATGGCATCCTGCACGAAGTGGCGGTGCCGCCGCAACTGCGTCTGCTGCAACCCGCCATCATTTCGCGTCTGAAAGTAATGGCGCACATGGACATCGCGGAACGCCGCCTCCCGCAGGATGGGCGCATTCAACTGCACGCTCATAACCAGGAGATCGACGTGCGTGTTTCCACCATTCCGACCGTGAACGGCGAGTCGATCAGCCTACGTCTGCTCAGCCGGAGCGAACAGCAATTTGGTTTCGATCGGCTCGATCTCAGCGAGAAACAGCAGGCGACGGTGCGGAACCTTCTCGCGCTACCGAACGGTATCATTCTAGTCACGGGCCCGACCGGGAGCGGCAAGTCCACTTCGCTCTACTGTTTCCTTTCCAGTATCAATTCCGTGCAGCGCCGGATCATTACGATCGAAGAACCGGTGGAATATCGTCTCCCCGGCGTCTCCCAGATCGACGTTAAACCGGAGATCGATCTCACCTTCGCCAAGGGATTGCGACACATTCTGCGGCAGGATCCAAACATCGTGATGGTGGGAGAGATTCGCGATGTGGAAACGGCGGATATTTCCATCCGCGCGGCCATGACCGGGCACCTTGTCTTTTCGACGCTGCATACCAACGATGCCGTGGGCGGGATCACTCGTCTGCTCGATATGGACGTAGAGCCCTTTCTCCTTGCCAGCGTGGTGAAGGCGTTCATTGCCCAGCGACTTGTCCGCACCATCTGCCCCGAGTGTAAAGAAGCGGTTGGTTACCCGGTGGATTATTTGAGTCAGCTTGGCGTAATTTTCCCGCCCGACTTCAAGTTCTACCGCGGGGCGGGCTGCGATCATTGCCGACACACCGGTTACCAGGGCCGGCACGCCATTTACGAAATCTGCGTGGTGACGGAGCCGTTGCGACGTCTCATTCTGCAAAAGCGGGACGGAAGCGAATTGAAACAGTGCGCCATCGCCCAAGGGATGGAGACTTTGCGCCACGATGGCTGGCGGCGAGTCGCGCAAGGGCTAACCACGATCGAAGAAGTGGTACGCGTAACCCAGAACGACGAGTTCATGGCGGAAACGACTCCGGATACGGAGCCGATGGCTGTGCGCTAGAGTCTGCGACGATTAACTCTTTCGCACGCTTTCACCGAGCGCAGGCAGACCGCACTTCCGGCTACGAGGCTGCACTGAACGATATACGCGGCGGCCACAAAACGGGCCACTGGATCTGGTATATCTTTCCGCAGCTGGAAGGTCTGGGACGCTCCGCGACCGCCCGGATCTATGCTCTGCGCGATCTGGAAGGGGCGCGCGCTTACCTGCGCGACCCGGTTCTGCGCGCCCGTTACGAAGAGATTGCCCACGGGGCCGGCGCACAGCTCGCTTTGGGCTCCCAGCTTGAGGCGCTGCTCGGCAGCCGCCTGGATGCACTCAAGTTTGTCTCCAGCCTGACGCTTTTTCGTGTCGCGGCGCGCAGCTTGTTGGGCGAAAACAAATCTTACGAACAGCTCGCCGCGCTTTGTGATTCGCTTCTGGAGCAAGCGCGGAAGCAGGGCTATAGCCCGTGTCGTGTGACACTCGGTAGGACTGAACCGGTGAAGCTTTAAGCCGCGATCTACGAGCTTGGTGCCGGCTCTCCGCGCAGGGCGCGGATTTCGGCGGCGTAGTCGGCCGCCTTGAAAATGGCGGTTCCGGCGACGAGCACGTTCGCACCTGCTGCCACGGCGAGGCCGGCTGTTTCCAACTTGATGCCGCCATCCACTTCCAGGTCGAGCGAGGAGTCGTTAGTCTTCTTCCATTCCTGAGCACGCCGGACTTTATCGAGTTGCTCATCACGGAAAGGCTGGCCACCGAAACCGGGATGGACAGTCATGATGAGGAGAACGTCGAGGGAAGGTAAATACGGGACGATCTGCTCGAAAGGCGTGTCGGGATTGAGGGTAAGGCCGGCGCGACAACCAGCAGCGCGGATCTGTTGCAGAGTCGCCGCGACGTCGTGTTTGGATTCGGGTTCGAGGTGGACAGTAATGGAATTGGCCCCAGCTTCGACGAAGCGTGGGACGTAGTGATCGGGGTGTTCGATCATGAGATGAACATCGAGCGGCAGGGTCGTGAGAGTGCGGACTGCTTTCACCACCGCCGGACCGAAAGAGATGTTGTCGACGAAGTGGCCGTCCATGATGTCGCAATGAATCCAGTCTGCGCCGGCCTTCTCCACAGCGGCAATTTCACACGCGAGCCGGCTGAAGTCGGCCGCGAGAATTGAAGGCGCGATGAGGATTCGTTCTGGCACAATGGAGCCCGGAATTTGAATGGCAGTCGCCAGTCATTCAACAAATAAGCGTCAGGATACGGAGTGCCTGACTCAAAGGTAGCCGACCGCACCGGAAGAGATTTCGGAATGACAGGAATGCGCCTGCGGCCTTTGCCTATATCGCCGCGCCAGAGTTATTCACAGCTTTCCCTTGACGGCTGGCGGCGTTCTTCCAACATTCTGTGCGTTTTCGGCGGGTCGAAATGCTCGCGCCGGTCGCGAGGTGCGGGACGTGCTTTGTCGAACTCTGCGGAGGCCCAATCTCTAATCCTAACTCTTAATGTTCGAAGGACTTTTCGGCTGGTTATCGAGCGATATCGGCATCGATCTGGGCACAGCGAACACCCTCGTCTACGTCAAGGATCAGGGCATCGTTTTGCGCGAGCCTTCGGTCGTGGCGGTGCAGGCTGGAACGAACAAGGTTCTGGCTGTGGGAGACGAAGCCAAGCGCATGCTGGGGCGCACTCCGGCTAACATTGTGGCCGTGCGTCCGCTGAAGGACGGTGTCATCGCCGACTTTGAGGTGACGGAAGCTATGCTGCGGCACTTCATCACCAAGGTGAATGGGCGCCGGATGAAGGCGAAGCCGCGGGTCGTGATCGCGGTACCTTCCGGGATCACTGAAGTGGAAAAGCGGGCGGTGCGCGAGTCGGCGACACACGCGGGCGCGCGCGAAGTTTATCTGATCGAAGAACCGATGGCAGCAGCGATCGGGGTCGGCCTGCCGGTGCAGGATCCGGCGGGAAACATGATCATCGATATCGGCGGTGGCACGACGGAAGTCGCCTTGATCTCGCTTTCCGGAATCGTTTTCAGCCGCAGCGTGCGTGTCGCCGGGGACGAG
>JBDTXE010000144.1:0-5984 GCA_040006335.1 Verrucomicrobiota bacterium
GCGTGTTCCACCTGCGCGCGGACGCGGTGAAGTCCAGTCGCGCCGTCGGGGACCTGGTCCCGATACTCGCTGATTTGCAATGTCCCGTTCCCATCAGTAGCGCGAACCAGGAACGCATGTTCACCTTCCCGAGGTGGCGTCCACATGAAGGTCCAGAGCGACCACGAGATTTTCGTCCCCGGCTGATTAATCGTCGCTTCCTGCCACGTCCCGCCATCGTCCGCGCTGATTTCCACTTTGGAAATGCCGCGGTCGCCGCCGATCGCCATTCCGCGCAGCTCGGTCGGCTGGCCGACTTTGAATGGCGCTTCGAAGTGATCGCCGGCGACTTGCGGCGCATCGAAACGGCTATGCGTCGGCACGACATCACCTTCGCGGCCCCAGCCTTGCTCTTTGTAGAAACCGCAGCCGTGTCGCTTAACGAGACGTCCGTCGGCTTCATTCAAAAGCTCGATGCGCGTAAGCCATTTCGGCTGCTTCTCGCCGTAGCGACCGGGGACGATCATGCGCAACGGAAAGCCGTGACGCTGCGGCAACGGCTCGCCGTTCATCTCGTAGGCCACGAGCGTCGTCGGCTCCATCGCTTTCTTGAAATCGAAGGTCTCGTAGTAACCATCCGCGGCGTGAAAGAGAACCGTGGTGACCTCTGCTTTCGGTTTCACCTGCGCCAGAAGCGTGGGCAGCGGCACGCCTTTCCAAATCGCGTTCGAGCAAAGGCCGCTGCCGATGCCGTAGGAAATGCAAAGCAGCGTGGTTTCCTGTTCGACCGAAGGCATCGCCGCGATCTCCGCAAAGGAATACACCCGCGGGTTTTCCACCTGGCCGATGATGTCGAGCTTCCAATTTTCGCGCGCGACCTCCGGGTCCACGAGGTTCTTCGAGACCTGATAAAACTTGTCGTTAGGCGTGATCTTGATCACCTGCGGACCGCTGTACTGCGTGCCGTCGTAGCTGAACGTGCCCATCTGGAAGAGCCGGCGGAGCGTGGCCCCGAGAGCGACTGCAGCGGCCGCACCTATTCCGACCGCGAGGAAGCGTCGCCGGCCTACCGAGGTGGCCTGAGTCGGCGCGCGTCCATCCCCACGAACAGCCTCCGGTCTTCGATCGAGTAAGCCGTAAAAAAACATAATCCCGACTCCGCAGATCGAGAACGTGATCAGCATTTCGAGCGCACAGATGAAGCGCGCGGTCGGCGGCGGGAACCCGCGATAGTTAGTCAGCAAAGTTGGCCAAAGCAGAGAGACAAGGAGAACCGTGGCTGCCAAGACGCCCGGGATAATCAGCGCCCAACCACGTCCATCGAGCAGGGCGTGATCGGCAGGCGTTTCTCTGCGATCGCGCCAGCGGAGGTAGAGCGCGTAGATCACGCCACCGATTCCGGCCACGGCGATCTGCCCGCCAAGTGCGCCGTAAATGCCCTGGAGTTTGAGCGGCGTGTATCCACCCGCTTTCACAAGTGAACCGATGAAGAACTCCACCGTGAGCAACGGAAACAGCCGGTCGAAGATCAGCTCGGTCGGCGTCGGCCAGCCGAACACGAGGCGCAACAGCGCCATCGCCAGAAGCATGGCGATCCCGGCGAGCACGCCGGCGAAAAGCCCCCAGACAATTACTTTAAACCAATGACGGCGCGGCAAAGCGGCTGACGTGGAAGTATTCATAAACAAGGGAATTTGAAAGTTGCGGAAGGTTCAGAACGCTTGGTTTCAGGACTTCATGAGTTACGAGCGAGTTAATTCCAGCTTATTTCCAAGAATTTTCACTGCGACTTCGCACGCGCGCCAGCCGTGATAGGGCAACCGTAGCGTGGTCAACACCGCGACTATGTCGTCCCACTGGCTCTTGAAATCGGTGTGCAGGACGGCCGATGCGTGCCGCCATTCATGCACAGCCCAATTCTCGCGGTAAATCCCGGCAGGTCGATTAATGCCACGAAACGGATCTACGTGGCAGAGCGTCGCGGATCCAGAACGATCTAGCTCGGTTTCCGGCGGAGAGAGCGATCGCGGTAAAAAATAGAACGGGCGGGAGCCGGAGGGGGCGCGGATGGCCGTTTCAAGGTTGGGGCAAACTTTGGCGGCGATGAATTGTCTCTGTCTAAGATGGGCCGGCTTTATTGAAGGATGGGCGGCGGTGAGGGTGGAGCGAAGGCTTTAATTGTGCCTGGCCCGGCTGGGTTTGTCCTTGATCACGGGCGGTGGAAGTTTGGGAAGGCAATTTTGGTTGATGAGATTTGTTGGGCAATCTTTCAAACGCGGCGGGTTGTGTTTCAGTAGCCTTGACGTCTCACGCGCGCAAAGACTTCAGGTAGGCGATCAGTGCTTTGATGTCGGAATCGTTTAGCTTCTGGCCGAAGCGCGGCATCTCGCCTTTGATTCCATTTTGGATGGTGGCCATTAGCCTGGCGTCGGTTTTGCGCAGGCCGTGCAAATCGGGTCCTTCGTCGCCGGTGGCGTCGTCGGCGTGGCAGTGGGCGCAATTCATGAGGAAGAGATGCCGGCCGGTGGCGACAGTATTGGCGTCGAGTGCAATGGGCGCTTTGGAATCCTGCGCCGGGGCGTCGGCGGCCAGCACCATCTCGCCGCCGTAGTAGGCGGCGGCAAAAATGCAGGCTGACGCGATTCCCATTCCGCCCAGATAGAAGCGGAACGCCGCTGCGGAGGCACGGTGTCGCGCGATCAAACGCCAGACGATAAGACTGAGCGCGAGGGCGATTCCGGGCCAGACGAATTGGTGGTGGCGCAGGAGCAGGCCGGTGCCGAGCAGTTTTCCACGGCTGATGGCGATGCCGGAGACGGCGGCGACGATTGCTCCCGCCAGACCGAGCACGGCCGAAAGGAAGCCGGCGTGGCGGAAGCCTTCGCGCCTTGACTCGTTAGGCCAGAACGACGCCAACAGGTCGAACAGGACCGAGACGGCGAGCAGGACAATGGGGAAGTGGGTGCTGCCGCCATGGATGCGCAGCCAGATTTCTCGATTCACTCCGCCTCAGGCCAGCGGTGCGTCCACGACCGCGAGGGAGTGCCGGCCTTCGCTGTAGGTGACGTCGGTAATGCCGAGGACGCTGCGCAATTTGCCGGCGTCCACTTTCATCGGGCCGGGCTTCGGCGCGGTACCGGGCGCGGGCTGAGGAAAGGCGGTCGAGAGCGCGGTATGGAAGGTCGCGTTGCCTTCGACCTTCTTCATGACCTGGTGGATGTGGCCGTTCAGCACCGTCACGGAACCGAAGCGTTTCAATTGCTCGAGCGCGCGGCCGCCGTCCTCCGTGCCCCAACCCCACTGCGGATAGACTTCCCAGAGCGGGATGTGCGCGAAGACGACGACCGGCGTGCTGTCGGAAACGGCTTTGAGATCGTCGGCCATCCAGGCGAGTTGGTCATTGCCGAGAACGCCGAGTCCGCCTTCGCGAATGTTGAGCACATTATTCAAGCCGACGAAGTGCGTGCCTTTGTGATCGAAACTCAGCCAGCCGCTGCCTTTCGCGGCTTTGCCGAATCGCTCCAGATACTGTTTGCCGTTGTCGTTCAGAACATCGTGTTCGCCGGGCACGTAGAAGATCTGCTTCGTTTTGCAGTCCTTCAGGAGCTGCTCCAACGTGTCGAATTCTTCCGGCTCGGATAGGTGTGAAAGATCGCCGGTGTGCAGGATGAAATCGGGCGCGGCGGGGAGCGCGTTTATCTTCGCGATCGCTTCCTTGAAAGTGCCGAGCACGTCTTTGTTCGCCTCTTTGTTGAACCCGATGTGGCTGTCGCTGATCTGCACGAAGGTGAAATCGGCGCCGGGAATCTCCGCGGCATTCGCGCTGCCCGGCCGCAGGAGGCGCGACGCCACCAGACCGCCGCTCGCGGCCCAGAGCATGCCGGTCCCAGCCCAGGCCATGCATTTCAGAAAACCGCGGCGATCCACGCCGTCCTCGTTGTGATCGTGTAAAAGATAGTTGGGCATAGTTTCGTCCTTTGCCTTCCCTGACTGGGCGAGGTCCTTGATTATTCCGCCGGGAATAAAATCGCCGCCGCCCGAGTCTGGATTAGTCTGAACCGGAAAGAATTCACCGGGTGCAAAACGAAACCGCGTTGTTTGAACAAACGATCCTGCCGCATCTGGATGCCGCCTATAACCTGGCTCGCTGGCTGGTCGGGAATGAGCCCGACGCGCGCGATCTCGTGCAGGACGCCTGTCTGCGCGCCTTCAAATCTTTCCCGCGATATCGCGGTGGCGACGCGCGCTCGTGGCTGCTCACGATCGTGCGCAACGCCGCCTACACCGCGCTGCGGAAACGGGGCGCGAGCGAACAGTTTGTCGATTCCGATAAATTGGAATCGCTGCCCGATGACGCTCCCAACCCGGACGAATTGCGCGAGCGAGCCGCCAAGGTCGAGACCGTGCGGGCGGCGATCGCGCGGCTGCCGGGCGAGTTCAAGGAAGTGATCGTGCTGCGCGAAATGGAAGGATTTTCCTACAAGGAAATCGCCGATGTCGTGGGCGTGCCCATCGGCACGGTCATGTCCCGACTCGCGCGTGGCCGGCGTGGCTTGCAGAAACTTCTGGTGGAAGGGAGCGCGCCATGAATTGCGACGAAGCGTTGCGGCTGCTCGACGCTTACCACGACGGCGAGCTCGACCTCGCGCATGCGCTCGAGATCGAGCAGCACGTGAACGCCTGCGAGAAATGCGCCAGGGCATTGCAAAATCTGCGCGTCCTGAGCGAGTCGCTCGCCACCGCAGCTTATCCGTCGCCGGACAATCTGCGGGAGACAGTTTTACCCAAGCTGCAAACAAGATCGATCGAGCGGCCGAGGAGAGCGTTCGATCCAATGACGGCTTTAGCGCTCGCCGCCGCCGTCCTCTTCGGCTTCTTCCTCGCCCAAATCCTCGCGCGCCATTCCGTCGAGACGAACTTGCTCGCGACCTTAACCGACAACCACATCCGCTCCCTCACCGGCACCCACCTAACCGATGTCGTCTCGTCCGACCAACATACGGTGCGGCCGTGGTTCGAAGGCAAAATCGATTTCGCGCCGCCGGTCGAGGACCTCTCCGCGCAAGGTTTCCCCCTCGTCGGCGGCCGCCTGGAGTTGATCTCCGGGCGCTCCGTCGCCGCCCTGGTTTACGAGCGCCGCAAACATTTCATCAACCTCTTCATCTGGCCTAACGACAAATCGGAAGCGATCGCCGCGAAGACACCGCAGCGCGGATACAACGTCGTGCATTGGGCCAGGAATGGGATGGGTTACTGGGCCGTCTCCGAGATTGCGGCCGATGAACTCCAGAAATTCGCTGACGTTTTCAACTCAGACCGGTGACCCCGCGGGGAAACTGGGCTCCGTGTTCAAATCTTGAGCTGGAGTGAGTGGGTCGTTATGTGAACGTCCTCAGATCGCGCACACCACGAGATCTAACGTTGAATCAAAATGATCGTGCACCTCATCGACGGAACCTACGAACTCTTCCGTCACTTCTACGGGTTGCGCCGGTTCACCAAAGGCAAGGACCGGCCTTACGGCGCGGTCGTTGGCGTGCTGCAAACTGTTCTCCAAATCATCGAGAACGAAAACGGCGCTACCTACCTCGGCGTCGCGACCGATCATGTGATCGAGTCGTTTCGCAACAAGCTGTGGGCGGACTACAAGACCGGCGCCGGGATCGAGCGCGCGTTGCAGTCGCAGTTCCATCCGCTCGAAGAAACGATGGCGGCGATGGGCGTGGTCGTCTGGCCGATGGTCGAGCTCGAAGCCGATGATGGGCTTGCTTCGGCCGCGCATCTCGCGGCGAAGGAGAGGAAGTTCGGGAAGATCGCGACTTGGACGCCGGATAAGGACCTGGGGCAATGCGTCCGCGGGACGCGCGTGGTGCAGATCGATGGCCGGCGCAAAATCGTGCGCGATGCGGCTGGGATCCGCGAGAAGTTCGGGGTCGATCCGCTGCTCATTCCGGACCTGCTCGCGCTGGTGGGCGACGCGGCCGATGGCTACCCCGGTATCCCCG
>JBDTXE010000145.1:0-5944 GCA_040006335.1 Verrucomicrobiota bacterium
TCTCTTCCATGAAAGCAACCTGGCGCGGCGAAACCCTGGCGGAGAGCGATGATACCGTGGTCGTGGAAGGCAACCATTACTTTCCCGCCGACTCTTTGCACCGGGACGATTTCAGCGAAAGCCAGACGCGCACCTCTTGTCCGTGGAAGGGCGAAGCCAGTTATTACGACGTGAAAGTGAACGGCGAAATCAATCGTGACGCCGCCTGGTATTATCCGGATCCAAAGTCAGCGGCAGCCAACATCAAAGGCCGCGTCGCGTTTTGGAAGGGCGTAAAAGTCGAATAGTTTCGGGTTGCCTCAAGCCGCAATTCCATGAACGAACACGCCGACACTGCTCAGCCCGCGGCGGCAACGCCCGCCGATAATCCTGTGCGCCACCTCAAAATCGCGCGTCCCGATACGGACGAAAGTCTCCCCCACTTCGCCGTCGTCGGCGACACCTACACCATCCTGCTTTCCGGCGAAGATACCGATGGCCGTTATTGTCTGATCGACATGCACGTCCCATCCGGGGGCGGTCCGCCGCCGCACCGCCATGATTTCGAGGAATCGTTCATCGTCCTTGAGGGTGAGATCGAGACCACTTTTCGGGGCGAGAAAGCGACCGTCCACGCCGGCCAGACCGTCACTATTCCGGCGAACGCGCCGCATTCTTTTACGAACGCAGCGGGCGGTGCGGCTCGCCTGCTCTGCCTCTGCGCGCCGGCTGGCCAGGAAGGATTTTTCGCCGAGGTAGGCGTGGCCGTTCCCACACGCCGCTCCACTCCCCCACAGCTCCCGCCCGACGAGGAGGCGGAGATGAAAAGGAAATTCGCGGAATTAGCCGCCAAATATCGAACGGAACTTCTTCCGCAACAGCACTGACCCCGGGGCCTCTTCTTTGTTACCTGACGTCGGTACATCGTCCGGCGACCCCACCGAGCGGCGCACGCCTTCCTGGCTTACCCCGCAAAAAGCTAAGGCCGCGGCGGCCCCAGCAGCGAATTCCGCTGCATGATGGATTCGGCTATTGCTCATCGAATTTAGACCCATCGCGGTGACGCCGAAGGCAACTGCGGGATTGAAAGCGCCGCCGGCGTAACTGCCAAAGCGAAAGCTGGCGAGGGCCGTGAAGCCGATCACCAGCCTGTAGAATGAGTTATTCGCTTTCGCACCATTCAGAACCACGACGCGAGCGCAAATGTCCCGAGAACTCCGCAGGAATGGCACCAAGGGAAAAATCATCGGCGTCGCCACCGGATGTCCTTTCATGAAAAGGCCCAGAAACGCGCCGTCAGCGCGCCGGCGACTTGGCCCCATCCAACAGCGGCACATCCGCCGCGGCGATTTGCCGCGCATCCAGATCGCGAGCCTCCGCTATTGCTGGACGTACCCTAATTCGCGTTCGGATGCATCGTGACCCGAAGGAGAAGCGAATCTCTCTCGCAGATCGTCATTTTATCGCACATATGCTTCCTCTGAATTTTGCAACGACATCGTCGACTGCCGGATCGCGCCTTGGCGGTTGTTTCACCCTGCCTGGCAGCAATATCGCCCTGCGCCGTCTCGGTTATGGCGCAATGCAGCTTGCCGGTAAAGGCGTCTGGGGCCCGCCACGCGATCCCGGCGCCGCGGTGGCCGTCCTGCGCGCTGCTGTCGCTGCCGGCATCAATCACATCGATACGGCTGACTTCTATGGTCCTCACTCCACCAATCAACTTATCCGCGAGGCCCTGCACCCCTATCCGGAAGAATTAACCATCGTCACCAAGATCGGTTTTCGCCGGCCGCCGGATAAATCGTGGCAGGTCGCCCGCTCGCCCGATGATCTTACCGCTGCCGTGCACGATAATCTGCGCAATCTAGGCGTCGATGTCCTCGACGTCGTCAACCTTCGCCTCGGAGGCGCGCAAGGCCCCAAGGAGGAATCGCTGGCCGAACCGTTCCACGCCCTCGCCGATCTCCAACGTCAGGGTCTCATCCGGCATCTCGGCTTGAGTAATATCACCGCCGCACAGTTCGCGGAATCACGCGAGATCGCTCGGATTGTCTGTGTGCAAAATCAATACAACGTCGCGCACCGGAAAGATGACGCTCTCATCGACGAGCTCGCGCGTGCGGGAATTGCCTACACGCCCTTCTTCCCGTTAGGCGGATTCACCCCCCTGCAATCCTCTACCCTGACCGCCGCGGCGGCGAAAATGGGCGCCACGCCCATGCAGGTCGCACTCGCCTGGCTCCTCCAGCGCTCCCCGAATATTTTGCTTATTCCGGGGACGTCTTCTCTTGAGCACCTGAGCGAAAACCTTCAGGCCGCTGATCTCACCCTTCCGGCTGAAGTCGTGGACAATTTAAACGGGATCGCGCCCGTGAAACAGTAGCAGCTGTGAACCGTTAGAAAGGTCGGATCGCACCCTTCTCTCTGCGCCCGTCTATCTTCCCGGTGTCCGGGTCCGTGCCTTCAACCCGTAATCTTCGACTCCAGCAAGTCCTCAATCCGAATCGGTAGCTCGCGCACGCGTACGCCGGTGGCGTGATGGGTCGCGTCGGTGATGGCAGCGGCGATGCCGGCCAGACCGATTTCGCCAATACCGCGCGCACCCAAGGCGTTCACCGATTTATCGGGGTGCTCGAGAAAGGTGACGTCGATCGGCGGGATGTCGGCGTTCACCGCGACCAGGTAATCGGCGAGGTTGCTGTTAATCGGCGCACCGTTGCGCGGGTCGTATTCCGTTTCCTCGAGCAAGGCCATGCCGATACCCATGACGACAGCGCCTTCGATCTGGTTACGGCCGGCCAATGGATTGATGATGCGTCCGGCATCGATCACGGTGACCACGCGGCTGACCCGCAATTGCGCGATGGCCGGTTGCCAGGTGACTTCGACGAAGTGGCACCCGAAGGAATGTTTCGAGACCTTGGGATCCTCCTCTTCCTCCTGGGTGCCTTTCGATTTCCCGCTACCGCCGATGAGAGTGACTTTCGCGCGCTTCAACAAATCGCGGAAAGCGACGCCTTTCGCTGGTCCGCCTTTCTGCGCGAAGACGCTGCCATTTTCAAAAGTGAGATGCTCGGGGTTCTGCTTTTCGAACGGGGAGCCGGGAGTGTTCGTCGCGAGCTGGAAAAGCGCTTCGTTCATTTTCTCCGCCGCGGCGTAGAGCGCGGGGATGAGCGAAGCCGTGGCCATCGAGCCGCCGGAGACTGGGCCTTCGGGTAACGACGTGTCGCCCAGTGCGACTTCGATTTTGTCGAGGGGAACGCCGGTTTTTTCCGAAGCGAGCTGCGCTAAAATTGTGTAGGTGCCGGTGCCGATATCCTGCGTGCCGCAAGCGACGCGCGCCGTGCCGTCATCGCGTAGTTGCAGGACTACCTCGGCCGGAAACCGGCCAGCGCTCCAGGCGCAGCCGGCCATGCCCCAGCCGAGAATCAAATCGCCGCGCTTCATCGAGCCGACGACCGGATTACGTTTCGACCAGCCGAATCGTTTCGCGCCGACCTGGAAACATTCGAGCAGATGGCGCGAGGAAAAATTGACACCTAACGACTCGTCTTTCTTCGGCTCATTCAGCACCCGTAATTCCACGGGGTCGATTTCGAGCCGGGCCGCCAGTTCGTTCAACGCCGCTTCCGTTGCGTAAAGTCCGGGCACGGCGCCGGGACCGCGCATGGCCGTGGGCGAACCGATGTGGCGTTTCGCGCGGCTGAAATGCACGCGCAGATTCGGCACGCTGTAATGGAACGCGGTCGATTCCCCGCAATCCTCCTGGTAATCATCGAGGATCGACTTGCTGAAAACGTAATCGTGCTGGAGCGAAACGAGCCGCCCCATTTTGGTTGCGCCGAGTTTCACTCGCTGCTGCGTGCGCGGGCGGTGGCCCACGCTTTGGAACATCATCTTGCGACTGATGACCAATTTCACCGGCTGCTGTAATTCGCGCGCGGCCGCCGCCGCCAGCACGCAATGCGTCCACGGCCAAAGTTTGCTGCCGAAGCCGGAGCCGACGAATTTCGTGATCACGCGCACGTTTTCTTTCGGCAACCCGAACATCTGCGCGAGCACGCCCTTCATATTGAAAATGGCCTGCGACTCTTCGTAAATGGTCAGGCGCTCGCCCTCCCATATCGCGGTCGCGCCCTGCAATTCAATCGGGTTATGCGTGACCAGCGGCGTGACGTAGGTCTCATCGAGTTTCACCGCCGCGCTCGCGAAAGCCTTGGCGGCGTGACCGCGTTCGCTTTCCAGACGCGAGGTTGGACCGAACGGCGTGTTTACTTTCGGCGGATCGTCATCCGGCTGGAGGTCGGGCGCGACGTTCGGCTTCTTCGCGAAATAACGCGCACGCACCATGTCGGCGGCGGCTTTGGCGGTCTCGAAAGTCTCGGCCACGGCGAGCGCAACGTATTGGCCGTAGTAGCGAATGACGTCGTCTTCGAAGGGCGGGCGCCGCTCATCATTCATCCCTTCCATGCCTTTGCCCTGCACGGAGCGAAAGATCTTGCCGATATTTGCACGATGAAAAATCGCGCGTACTCCCGGCATCTTCTCGGCCGCGGCGGTCTCTAGTTTGGTCAGGCGACCATTGGCGATCGTCGCTTCCACCGGCACGGCGTAGAGCGTTCCCGGGAAATGGAAATCTGACGCGTATTGCGCGGCGCCGCTCACTTTCAGCGGGCCGTCCACGCGCGGAGTCTTCAAGCCAATCGGCGATTTGCGGGAAGTTTTCCTGGTCATGTCGACGACTCGTTAGGCGGGCTGCGTCACCAATTTCAGGGCATGCACGAGACAGCGCTTGGCCAGTTCGACTTTAAAGCCATTTTCGCTTTGCGGTTTCGCATCGCGCAAAGCGACTTCTGCGGCCCGGCGAAAAATTCTTTCGTTAATCGGCTGGTCGAACAACGCCATCTCGGCCTTGGGCGAACGCCACGGTTTCGTGCCGACGCCGCCGAGTGCGATCCTCACGTGCGTGATCTTCCCTTGCGCGACAGTCACCACCACCGCCGCCGACGCGAGGGCGAATTCATAGGAAGCGCGGTCGCGCAGTTTCACATAAAGCGAGCGGCTCCCTTTCGTGGGCGGCGGCAAAGTGACGTGCGTAATCAAATCACCCGGCTCCAAGACCGTCTCGCGGTCCGGCGTTGTTCCCGGCAGCAAATGAAAGTCGGCCATCGGCACGCTCCGTTCGCCTTTCGCCCCGCGGATGTGAATGGTCGCCTCCAGCGCAGCCAGGGCCACGTTCATGTCGGAAGGATTCGTCGCAATGCAATGCGGGCTCGTGCCGAGGATGGCCAGCGAACGATTCGCTCCGTCGATCGCCCCGCAACCGCTGCCGGGTTCGCGTTTATTGCAAGCCATGTCGGTCGCGCGAAAATACATGCAGCGCGTGCGCTGCAAAAGATTGCCCGCGGTCGTAGCCATGTTGCGCAGTTGCGCGGAAGCACCACTCAGCAGCGCCTCAGACAAAACCGCGTAATCCCGCCTCACGACCGGATAATACGCCAGGTCGGAATTGCGCACGCCGGCGCCAATCCGGAGGCCGCCCTCCTTCGTCTTTTCGATCTGCTCGAGCGGCAGCCGGCTGAGATCGATCAACAGCTCTGGTTGCTCGACATTGAGCTTCATCAAATCGAGCAGTGTCGTCCCGCCGGCCAGGAAACGAATCTCCGCGCCTTGCTGCGCCGTCTTCGCTCTCGCCGCGGTCTTGATTGCGTGCGCGCTGTTGCTGGCGCGGGTCAATTGAAACGACTTCATTTCTTTTTCCGCGCGCCTTTCGTCCGCACCGCTTGAATCGCTTCGACGATATTCGGATAGGCGCCGCAACGGCAAATGTTGCCGCTCATCAGTTCTTTCACCTCTTCGTCCGCCGCGCCGCAAGGCTCATCGAGCAACGCCACCGCCGACATGATTTGTCCGGAGGTGCAATAACCGCATTGATAGGCATCGCAGGCCACGAACGCAGCCTGCA
>JBDTXE010000146.1:0-5908 GCA_040006335.1 Verrucomicrobiota bacterium
ATACCTTTTTTATTGAGCGCAATCCAAAGCACCCCCGCCGGGCTGTTCGGTCCCGGCGGTAACATGTAAAACTGGGCACTGCGTTCGCCTTCTTTCAACATTTTTTCGTCATAACGAAAAGTGGGCAATTTCTCCATTCCCGTCACTTTCCATTCGCCCGTGGGCGTGCCGGTGTCTTCGGAGCCGATACTAACGGGATACGCGGCCACCAGCTTATCCCCTTCGAAAACTCCCAGCATATTGATCCCGGTATCGACCCGCACCGAAACCGACGGCTTGGCTTCATCCTCTTTTTCCTTGCGGTCCCCCTCCGCCACGTCTTCGTCCCCCATATCGTTAGCCGCGGTCGCGTTAATCTCACTGCCTGCTTTCACCTGTTTGACCTTGGTGACATCGAAGGGCTCCACGTTAGGAACCTGCACAATGTCCCCGGCCTTAAGTTTTTTCATTTTTCCGGGGTTCAGCCGCTCTAGGAGTTTGGGCGAGCTGTGGAATTTTTCCGCGACGGCTTCGGCCAGCGTTCCGTAAGGCAGCGCCTTGAGTTTGGCCAGATTCACCGCGCCTTCCGCCGTTTCTCCGACGACACCCTGGTCAGCTTCCGAGACGGTATACGGCACCGACGCAGGGCCGATGGCAGCCAGATCGATTCCCGCGAGATCCGGGAGCGAGCCCTTTTTCCCCGACTCTGCGAAAGGTTCCCCGCGCGACTGACGATAAAGCCTGAGCGCCTTCAGGGTGAAGTCGCTCAGGAGGCCATCGATCTGGCCCGGACTGAAATTGGCGCGGTCGAGAAAGATCTGGAGACGCACCGCCTTTTCCTGGTCGGCGGAATTCTCCGAGTGTTTTTTTGCGCCAGAACTCGCCTGGCGGGAGTGATGTCGCGCGGAGGCCGGCAACACACTAACGAAAACAAGAAACGCTGCGGTCAGGCAATAAACCCACTTCTTCATGCAAGCGCATCGTGCCGCCATCGGGCGCTGGACGTAGTTATTTCAGCCTAGTCAGCGGTGCGCTTCCTCCTTGCGGGGTGCCATCTCCACCCGCAAGGTGCCGGCCCATGTTAAGCGCAGGTATTGTCGGTTTACCAAACGTCGGGAAATCGACCCTTTTCAACGCCGTCACCCGCACGCGGAAGGCCCAGGCGGCAAACTATCCCTTTTGCACGATCGATCCGAATATCGGCATCGTCACCGTGCCGGACACGCGCCTAGAGGAGCTGGCCCGCCTTTCGCACTCGCAGAAGATCGTCCCGGCGGCGATTGAGTTCGTCGACATTGCCGGCCTCGTCAAAGGCGCAAGCGCGGGCGAAGGTCTGGGCAACCAATTCCTCAGCCACATTCGCGAGGTCAACGCCATTGTGCAGGTGGTGCGCTGCTTCGAGGACGCGGATATCCATCACGTCAGCGGCACGATTGATCCCGTCCGCGACATCGAAGTCATCAACACCGAACTGGTGCTGGCCGACCTCGCTTCCCTCCAAAAACGGCGCGATCGTTTGCAGAAAGAAGTGCGCGCTGGATCGAAGGTGGCGAAGGCGGAGACCGCCGTGATTGAAAAGTTACTGCCGCACCTCGACGCCGGACGGCCCGCCGTGACGCTCTCCCTCAGCGAAGAAGAAAAGGCGACGGCACGGGAATTCTTTCTCCTCACTTCCAAACCGACGCTCTTCGCCTGCAACGTCTCCGAGAGCGACCTGGCCCTAGCCACTTCCTCGACGAATGGAGCAAGCAACAGCAGCACTCCGGGCGGGGACGCGCTCGCCTACGTCCAGGCGGTGGAAGAATATGCCCGCCACCATTTCGCCACCGAAGCGGTCGTCGTCAGCGCGCAGATTGAAAGTGAACTGGTTGATTTGAGCGCGGCGGAGGCGGCGGAATATTTGCGCGATCTGGGGGTGAAGGAGAGCGGCGTGGGCGCGCTGATTCGCTCCGTCTATCATTTGTTAGGCTTGCGCACCTACCTCACCACCGGCGAAAAAGAGACGCGGGCCTGGACCATCCGCGAAGGCGACAAGGCGCCGCAGGCGGCCGGTGTCATTCACACCGACTTCGAGCGCGGCTTTATCGCGGCCGAGGTGGTGCCTTACGCCGAATTGCTCGCGCTCGGCTCGTTCGCCAAAGCGCGGGAAGCGGGCAAACTGCGGATCGAAGGCAAAGATTACATCGTCAACGATGGCGACGTGGTCGAGTTTCGCTTCAACGTTTAGCGAGCGCGGGGGTAGATCGCGGAGGCAACAGAATCAGTCGGCGGCGTAAAGAATGCGGCCGCATTGCTCGCAACTGACAATCTCGCTCTCGCTCCTGGCCCGCACCGCCGTCTGGGTGGTGACCTTCATATGACAGCCGGTGCAGACCCCGTGTTGGACCGCGACCACAACCGCGTCTCCCTTACTTCCAAAAAGGCGCTGATAACGGTCGAGGATATCTTCCTCCACCCCGGCGGCGAGTTCTGCCCGCTCGCGCGTCAGTTCGTCCAGGCGCGTTTGCAGAGTCTTTTCTTTCTGCTCAAGATCCGTTAGCTGGCGCTGCACTGAATCCCGCGCCGCTGCCGCCGTTTTCTCCTCGATCGTAAGGCGGCCTTTCAATTTCTCGGCCTGATCCATGAGCTCCAGTTCCTGATCCTCCAGCTTCACGATTTCCTTCTCGTATCGCTCGATCTCGTGCCCCATCGCCTGAAACTCGTCATTCTTCCGCGTCTCATATTGCTGCGTTTTCAGCCGGTTGATGCTGGCCTGTCGCGTCCCGACATCCAGTTCGAGGTTCTTCCGCTCTACTTCCAGCTGGCGGCCCTGCCCTTTCAAAGCCTCGAGGCTGGCGGCGCTGGCCGTAACCTGCCGGTCGAGACTCTGGCGCTGCTGCGGGAAGGTGCCGATTTCAAACTGGATCTGCCGGATCTTTTGATCGCGATCCTGCAAAACTAACAATTTTTCCAGCTGGGCTTGCACGCGCGAACGCTATCGAGTGTGGCCGCGGGCGTCAATTCTGTCCCGCTAGTCGAGTGAAACAGCTGAAGCGGCAGTGATTGGACGAGGCTAAAGTGAAGTTTTCGCCACGACGAAGTAGTGTTCGCGAAGTCCACGGTCGCATTGTTCAGTGGAGACAATGCGAAGAAACGGAGAAGCAGGACGACGACCAAGGTTGCTGGTGCTGGTGGACGAATCGAATGTCGGCAACTCCGTCCGGACCGCCGGCCGCGGCCTCGATTGGCTGCGCCTGCGTGAGTTTCTGGCCGGCACCGATTCGGGGCGCGAGCTGGTCGAGATGGTGGTTTACGCGGGCTTACCGCCGGCGATTCCCTTGTGGCAGGAGGAGCGCGACAAGAAAAACAAGTTCGTGCACTGGCTGCGTTCCAATGGTTTCCTGGTGGTAACGAAAGATGGCGCGCCGGCGGAGGAAGGTCGCTACAAGGCCAACGTCGACGTGATGATGGCGATCGATGCCCTCGATCTCTCCGCCGCGATGAATCCCGAGGTGGTGATCCTGGTCACCGGCGATGCGGACTTCGCCTATCTCGCGACGAAATTGCGCCGCCGCGGGATTCGGGTGGAAGTCGCCTCCGTCGCGCAAAACCTCGGCAACGTGCTGAAGGCGGCAGCCAACTCCGTCATCGATCTCGCGCCCTTGTTTGCTACCTTCGAACTCATGCCGATCTCAGAATCGCCTCCCATCTCCGCTGGCGAGAGAAGGCCGATGAAACGCCGGGCAGCCATTGAGCAGCCATGAAAAAGGTGAACTTGCGCGATCTTCCCCTACGCGAGCATCGATCGCCCGCGGGAAAATTTCAGGTTTCGAACCAGGACATCTCCGTCGCCCTCGGACGTGAAGCCAGCTCGACCGACTTACAAAAACGTCACCCCTTCGATGTTGCCCTGGTGCGCATCCCTCCAGGAGCAGCGCGTTGCCCGCATCACTCGCATTCGGCCGAAACCGAGTTCTACCTGGTGATCTCGGGCAATGGGGAAGTGCGGGATGAGACCGATGCGCGCAGCGAGGTGCAGGCTGGCGACGCGTTCATTTTTCAACCAGGTGAGGCACATCAACTGTCGAACCCCGGCCACGAGGATTTTGTTTACTACGTCATCGCCGACAACCCACCGGGCGATACCTGCTATTATCCGGATAGCGGGAAATGGTCGGTCTGGAACGGCACTGAAGAGCAGATCATCAAGGGCGAAGCGGCGGACTACTACGCCGGCGAGGAATCCCTCGGCTAGCAACACCATCACGGCGGCGGGGTTGAGAGATTGCGCCGGAGAGTGGAAGGTGCGCGCCCTGCACTCATGCTCACCGTCTCCCAAGTCAGTAAATCCTTCGCCGGGCGCATCCTCTTCGACGAGGTCTCGCTCCAGGTCAATCGCGGCGATCGCATCGGTCTGGTAGGACCAAACGGGGCGGGCAAGTCCACGCTTTTTTCGCTGATTCTGGGCGAAGCTTCTCCCGACACGGGGAAGATGTCGCTGGAGAAAAGCGCGACGGTAGGGTTTCTCCCGCAGGAAACCGCCACCGTAGCAGATCATCTGACGGTGCTGGAACTGGCGTGCGGTAAATCGTTAGCGACTCTCGCGGACGAACACGACTGGGAAACGGAGCCGAAGGCGAAGCAGATCCTGGCCGGCCTGGCTTTTCGTGAAAGCGATTTCGAGCGCTCAGCCCGGACCCTGAGTGGCGGCTGGATCATGCGTGCGCACCTGGCTCGGTTGCTGGTGCAGGAGCCGGAGCTGCTGCTGCTCGACGAGCCGACGAATCATCTCGATCTCGATTCGCTGAACTGGTTCCAGGATTACCTCCAAAGTTATCCTGGCGCCATCCTCATGATTTCGCACGACCGCGAGTTCCTCAACGCGCTCGTGGCCAGCATCGTGGAAGTGGCGCACGCCAGGCTCGTCCGTTATCGCGGCAATTGGGACAGTTTTCTCGAACAAAAAGCGGCGCGGGAAGAGCAGCAGCTTTCCGCCTACAAAAATCAGCAGAAAGAGATCGCTTCTCTCCAGCTCTTTGCCGATCGCTTTCGGGCGAAGGCGAGCAAAGCCTCCCAGGCGCAGAGCAAGTTGAAGCAGATCGATCGGATGGAAAAGATCGCGGCGCCCACGGCGCAAGCCAAAACGATCAAGTTTCGTTTTCCGCAACCGCCCCGCAGCGGGCTGCGCGCGATCGAGCTCCGGCAAGTCCGGCACGCTTATGACTCGTTAGTGGTTTACGAGTCGTTAGATTTTACCGCCGAGCGCGGTCAGCGCACCGTCCTGGTCGGGCCGAACGGCGCGGGGAAATCGACTCTGCTCAAGCTGCTCGCCGGTGTCCTGCCGGTGCAGACGGGCGAGCGCGAACCCGGTCACAATGTCCGCGTCGGTTACTTCTCCCAGCACCGGGTGGAAATGCTGAATCTGCGGCACACCGTCCTGGAAAGCGTGCTTGATACTCCCGAGCCGGTGTCGGAACAGACGGCGCGCACCGTCCTGGGCTCGTTCCTCTTCCGCGGAGACGATGTCTTCAAAAGCGTGAGCGTTCTCAGCGGCGGGGAGAAATCGCGTCTCGCCCTGGTGAAGCTCTTGCTGCATCCGCCCAACCTCCTGCTCATGGACGAGCCGACGACGCATCTTGATGTCGGATCGATCGACGCCCTCATCGGGGCGCTGCAGCAGTACGAAGGAACGCTCATTTTCATCAGTCACGACGTCCACTTCATCCGCGCCATCGCCACGAGCGTGTTGCATATCGATGCCGGGCGACTCACGCCCTACGTGGGCGATTATCAATACTACCTCGACAAGTCGAATGCGACCTCGGCCCGCGCCGCCCTCACCTCCCGTCACGGCTTGAGCAACGCTCAACCAGTCGTCGCCAACCCTGCGCCGCTGGGTTTGCGCGCCCGCAAAGCGGAGAGACGCGCGGAAGCGGAAGCACGCAAGGAG